>JAGWML010000003.1 GCA_028873155.1 Acidobacteriota bacterium | reverse complement strand
ACATTCAGAATTACCGATCCGCATCCGTCTGGCAAGAAAAAAGTTCGTCAAAAAATTTGCGGAATCATACTCCTGCTTGGAGAGGTAACCGATAAGCATCTAACTTTAGGAACATTTGAATGTTACTTTCCGACGAATTCAAAAATTCGTTGAGTGTGGTAAAAAACCGCGCCTTGCCTTCATGCAGAAAGAGCACGGAATCCGCCAGACGTTCCGCAAAGCGCATGTCATGCGTGACGACGATGCTGGTGAGCCCCAACTGGCGTTTCAGGCGCTGAATAATTGATCCCAGGCGCTGGGCAACAAGGGGGTCCACCATCGTCGTCGGCTCGTCATAAAGCACGACGTCAGGCTGGGCCGCGAGAGCGCGTGCGATGGCCACCGCGCGACGCCTGCCCGTAGACAGGCTCGCAGGAAGCACGTCGAGGACATCTTCCGCGCCCACCATCTCCACCAGCCGATCCACGAGCGTGATGACCTGCTCTTCGTCCAGTCCACCCTTCTCCCGCAGAGGAAAGGCTACATTCTCCCGCACGGTGAGCGAGTCAAACAGGGCGCCATTTTGAAAGACCATGGTGATGCGCTTGCGCACCTCGCGCATGCCTTCCTCTGAAAGACCTGTGATCTCCTCCCCGTCCACACGGACAGACCCGGAGTCTGGTTTGAGAAAGCCCATAAGAATGCGCAGCGAGACCGACTTGCCGACACCGCTTCGGCCGAGGATGCAGAGAGTCTTTCCCCGTGCAACACAGAAACTCACATCCTCCAGAACCGGCCGCCCATTGAATGCGATGGAGACATGCTCGAACTCGATCATCGGCACCGGACACGCAGCGGCACGATCGCCGGCCTCGAATTGAGAATCGGGTCCAGTTGCTAAAGGCGAAGCCGTGGAGATGGGGATGGCATCCGGCATGAGCGTGTCTTCAGCTTATCCGACTGGCTGCGGGAAGGAGCTTATTTGCTGCGGCAAGGTCGGCTGGAGCGTTCACATTGAGAAACCATTGAAAAGGCGGCAGGAACGAAGGATGGTCGCACTGGCCGGACTGGACAAGGAGTTCAACTGGAAGCAGGCGCAGCGATCGTTGCAGAGCCTGCGTGGCTGAACGAACCGCGCGCAGACAGCCCATGTGCCCATGGTGAAGCTCAGAAAGCAACGCCGGCAACAGCACAGGGTCAAGAACGGCAGGAAAGGTCTGGATGAATCCATTAAGCGAGAACAGCACGGCTCCTGAGTTTCCAATGCGCGCCGCCTGAAGCATGTGGTCAATCGCCCTGGGTGGAAACAGGGGCATGTCCACCGAAAGGAACACAGCAAACTGCGCCTTGCAGTCCGCAAGTCCTGCACAGACCCCGTCCAGCGGCCCTCGGCCTGCATCTGGAATCACCGGCGCGAATGCGTCAAGATGGCTGCGCGCACCTGCAATAGTCGCTGACAAGCCAAGACTGGTCAAAATGCCCAGCGCATGCTCCACCAGGGGCCGCCCCGAAAAACGGAGTAGAGCCTTATCAGATCCCATCCGGGAAGACTTGCCGCCAGCCAGCACAAAACCTGCGGCTTCCGCTGCGGATTTGCGCGGCTCAGTTGTCAACGCGCGGCTTCTTCCAGGAAGCAGATCAGTGACTCGATGCCAAGCTCGAAGTTTCTGAGGTTGAATTTCTCGTTGGGCGCATGCAGGTTGTCGTCCGGAAGGCCAAAGCCCATCATCACGCTTGGCAAGCCAAGATGATTGGCGAAGTCCCCGACAATCGGAATGGATCCTCCCGAGCGAATGAATACCGTCTCCTGACCCCACACCTCGCGCAGCGCACGCGTAGCGGCGCGAATGGATGGGCTGTCCGTGGACACGATGCAGGCATTGCCGGAGTGAATCAACTGGACATCAACCTCGACACCCGCGGGAGTGATCTGACGGACGTAGCTCTCGAATTGCTCAAATGACTTTTCGGGAGTCATGCCAGGAACCAGACGCATGGAGACTTTGGCCGTTGCCTTTGCCGGGATCACTGTCTTTGCGCCGGCCCCGATAAAACCGCCCGGCATGCCGTGCACATCGAGCGTCGGCCGCGCCCATGTACGCTCGAGCACGCTGTATCCGGACTCTCCCACGAGTTGGGGCGAACCGACCTCCGTCACGCGGTAGTGCTCCTCATCAAAAGGCAGACTCTTCCATGCGGCCAGTTCCTCGGGCGTGGGCGGAATGATGTCGTCGTAAAAACCGGGAATCAGGATATGGCCCTGTTCGTCTTTAAGGCGGGCAATGATCTGTGCGAGCGCAATGAAGGGATTGGGCGCTGCGCCCCCGTACATGCCCGAGTGCAGGTCGGTGCGCGCGCCTCGAACTGTCACCTCGGTGTAAATCATGCCTCTCAGGCCGACACAGAGAGTCGGCAGGCCCGGAGCAAATAACTCGGTATCAGAGATCAGCGCGAAATCAGCTTTGAGTTGCGCCGGGCGGGAAGCCACGAACTGCTCGATTCCCTCTCCGCCCACTTCTTCTTCGCCTTCCAGAATCACGCGCACATTGATGGGCAGCGATCCGCCTGCAGTCAGATGCGCCTCCAGAGCCTTGATCTGTGCCCATACCTGCCCCTTGTCATCCACCGCACCGCGCGCGTAGATATTGCCGTCGCGCACCGTGGGCTCAAATGGCGGTGTCACCCACTCATCCAGCGGATCCGGCGGCTGCACATCGTAGTGGCCGTAGAACAGCGCCGTCGGCTTGCCTTCCTGATGCAGCCAGTCGGCGTAGACCAGCGGGTGCCCCGCGGTCTCAATGAGATTCACATTCTGCATGCCGATGCGGTTCAATTCGGTGGCCAGCATCTCGGCGGCGCTGCGGCAGTCGGCCGCGTGCTCGGGCAGGGTTGAAATGGAAGGAATGCGGAGAAATGCTCTCAGCTCATCAAGAAACCGAGGCTGATTCTGGCGTGCATACTCGACCACAGAAGAAGACATACCGGAACTCCGTTCATCAAAACTCAACATCGGTGAGTATAGGCGGTCCGACTGCTCTAGCGCCGTGAGCGTCCGATGCGTCAGTACCTTGGCACCGATGAGTCGATTTGCATCGACCAGGCATTGATGCCGCCGCGCAGCGACTGAACCTGCTCGAAACCCTGATTGCGCATCCATGCCGTGACCGAGAGCGACCGCTGCCCGTGGTGGCAGACAATCACGAGGTGCTCATCGGGATCCAACTCGGCAAAGGCCCGCGAGGGCACATCGCCCATCGGTATCAGGAGGCTACCTTCGATGCGAGCACGGGAGAACTCCCACGACTCTCGCACATCGATGAGCCGCGCTTTCTTGTCGCGCAAGAGGGTCGCCGTCTCCGATGGCGAGATCTCATAGTCCAGCATGAATCCAGTGTACGGGAGGCACGACGCTCGCCCCGGATGGGCCGGAACCGGTACTCTGGAAGCAATGCCCCCGATCCTCAATGCCCAGGCCATCTCCAAGCAATTCGGTGCCGAGCCGCTCTTTCGTGATATCTCTCTGACGGTTGAGGACGGCGCACGAATTGGCCTGATTGGCCCCAATGGCTCGGGCAAGTCCACTCTGCTGGCCGTGCTCTCCGGCCAAATGGCTCCCGACTCCGGCGAAGTGGCCGCGCGGCGGCATACCCGAACGGCGTATGTCGCGCAGGACTCGCACTTCGCGGCGGGGCTGACGGTGCTGCAGGTGCTGGATGCAGCGCTCGAAGCGGAACACGTGCCCGCTGCCGACCGCGGCGGCCGCATGCGTGAACTCGCGGGTAGAGCTGGACTGGACGACCTGAACGCCGCTGCCGATGCACTTTCTGGCGGCTGGCGCAAGCGTCTCGCCATCACGGCTGCGCTGGTCGGCAAGCCCGACGTGCTGCTGCTGGATGAACCGACCAACCATTTGGACCTGGAAGGAATCGAGTGGCTTGAAGAGTTGCTGAGCCGCGGTGCTTTCGCCGTCGTCTCCGTGAGCCACGACCGCTATTTCCTTGAGGCAACCTCCAACGAGATTGTGGAATTGAATCGCGCGTATGCCGGCGGCTTGTTCCGCGTCAAGGCTGGGTTCAGCAGATTTCTGGCGGAGCGGCAGGCGTACTTTGAAGCACAGAGCCGCCAGGAGCAGGCGCTGCGCAATCGCGTCCGCACCGAGATTGAGTGGCTGCGCCGGGGCCCCAAGGCGCGCACCACAAAAAGCAAAGCCCGAATCCAGACTGCCGAGACGATGATAGGCGAGCTTGCAGAAATCGGCGCACGAGGCGCGGTCGGCACAGCAGGCATCGATTTCTCGGCCAGCGACCGGAAAACCCGCCGCCTGGTTGAATTTGACGATGTCCGCTGCGACGTTGCGGGCCGCACGCTCTTCAGCCGGCTGAACTTTGTGTTGACCGCCGGCAGCAGAGTTGGATTGATTGGCCCGAACGGAAGCGGAAAGACCACATTGTTGCGCCTTCTGCAAGGCGAAATGGCACCGACCTCCGGGCAGGTACGCCGCGCCGACGCATTGCAGATGGTGTATCTGAGCCAGATGCGGCAGTTGGACGAAGAGCAGACGTTGCGCCGCGCCCTTGCGCCTGAAGGCGACGCTGTGATCTTTGAAGGACGCCAGGTCCACGTGGCAAGCTGGGCGTCGCGGTTTCTGTTCCGGGCAGAGCAGTTGAATCAGCCGGTGAAGAATCTGAGTGGAGGCGAGCGCGCCCGCGTCCTGATTGCGCGCCTCATGCTGCAGCCCGCCGACGTTCTGCTGCTGGACGAACCGACCAACGATCTTGATCTGCCTACGCTCGAAGTCCTCGAAGACAACCTGCTCGCATTCAAAGGCGCCATGATGCTCGTCAGCCACGACCGGTTTCTGCTGAACCGCGTGACCACGAGCGTATTGGGACTGGATGGGCAGGGCGGCATTGGCCAATTTGCCGATTACACACAATGGGAAGATTGGGTCGCCAACAATCGCAATCGAAGGGCCGAGCCAGCGGCAGCCGCAGCTAAACCACCGGCGGAACGCGGCGATAGCCGGCGTAAGAAGCTTTCGTACCTGGAGGCGCGCGAGTTTGCAGGGATTGAGGAGCGCATTGCGGCGTCGGATGCGCGGTTGCTTGCCGCCCAGATTCAGGTGGAAAACGCCGACATCGCAACGGACGCCAGTGCTCTGCAGCAGGCCCTGGATGAGCTGACGGCTACAAAACAGGAAAACGAGGCGCTCTATGAGCGTTGGACAGAGCTGAGCGAAAAGGCCGGTTGACGAGGATCCTCCCTCGTAGATGTGGGCGGAACTTCGATACAATCCGTTTAATTCTCTTCTCTTTTCGCGCGCGAGTCGTTCAAGAAGGCGGTATGGCAAAACAAGAAGCAGAGAACCCGGTCAAAGTCCTGATTGTGGAAGACGAACCCCATGCATTGATGGGACTTGCCGAACTCATCTCCGGATGGGGCTACCGGACCGAAACGGCGCGCGACGGGATTGAGGGCTGGGAAAAGGCGCTTGCGTGGGATCCGGCGATTGTGGTCACTGACCTGAAGATGCCACGCATGGACGGTCTGGGACTCCTTGCGAAGCTCGCGGAGTCGGGTACAGGCATTCCATCCAATGTCGCCGTGGTTCTGCTCACCGCACAGGGGTCCATTCAGGTCGCGGTCGAGGCCATGAAGCTCGGCGCGTACGACTTTTTGCAGAAGCCCGTCGATGCAGCCCGGCTGCGCGTCATCCTCACCAATGCGACGCGCCAGCGCGACACGGCGATCGAGCTGGAAGTGGCAAGACGGCGACTGCGCGAATCAGGCGTGCTCGGCTCGATGGTCGGCAGCTCCCGAGCGATGAAGGAGATCTTTGCGCTCATCGAGCAGATTGCCTCATCGAATGTCTCCGTACTCATCACAGGCGATAGTGGAACTGGCAAGGAGATGGTTGCACGGACGCTTCATGATCTCAGCCCTCGCAAACCGCGGCCTTTCGTGGCGGTGAACTGCGCGGCCATTCCCGAATCGCTCATCGAAAGCGAGCTCTTCGGCCACGAGAAAGGCGCGTTCACGGGCGCCGCGGAGCGCCGCGCGGGCTGCTTTGAGCTGGCGTCCGGCGGCACGCTGCTCCTGGACGAGTTGGGCGAGATGCCCGTGGCCACGCAGGCGAAACTGCTGCGTGTTCTGGAGGAGCGCAAGCTGCGCCGTCTTGGAGCAAAGACAGAGCAGGATGTGGATGTGCGCGTCCTAGCCGCCACCAACCGTGATCCCGCCGAGGCCGTCGCAAATGGGCACCTGCGCAGCGATCTCTACTACCGTCTGAACGTCTTTCACATTCACATGCCGCCTCTGCGCGAGCACCTCGAGGATGTTCCCGCAATGGCTGACGCGATGATCCGCGAGATGAACCAGAAGCACGGTCGGAAGGTGACCGGCCTCGGCCCGTCGATGCTCGACAGGATGATGCAGTACGACTGGCCCGGCAACGCGCGCGAGCTGCGCAACGTGATGGAGCGCGCGGTTGTGCTTTGCCCCGATGGGGCGCCACTGGAGGCAGTTCACTTGCCGCCGCAGTTTGGCCAGGGCCAGCTGACAACGCCAGCACATTCCGATGCAAACGTCATCTCAGTGCGCGTGGGAACGACGGTGGATGAGGCTGAACGTCTATTGATTTTGCGCACACTCGATTCCACTGGGCAAAACAAGACCCGCGCCGCCGAAGTGCTCGGCATCAGCCTCAAGACGCTGCATAACAAGCTGAAGGAATACAGCCAGTCCCGCGAAGATCAACCGGCCTGACCCATGCGACTGAAGACCAAACTCGTTCTCGCGATTACCAGTCTCGTCTTTCTGCTCGCGGGAATTCTGTCTCTGGTCTACGTGAGTCAACTGGTGCACGCCGCGGTAAAGCAATCCTACGACACCAACAAGATGGTGGCCGACGAGGTTCGCTTTGCTGTGCAGGACGCTCTGGAGAATGGGCTCAAGGACATTTCGGTCGATCCGAACGATCCAGCCCAGCTCAGAAACGCCGAAGTCACGGCAATCCGCGGCAGCGGCGCGCTCAAAGCGGTCATGGACTCGGTGAATCGCTACTCGCTGACGGTCTATGACATCAACATAGGCGATAGTCAGCGCCGGGTTCTAGCCAGCACCAATCCTGACAACGAAGACAAGCCGCTACCCTCGCGCCCGGATTACGGTCAGCTGCTTGCAGCAAATCCTGTCGCATTATTGGGCACCGTCTTTGGCCCCCCACGGGTCTTCGATATTGCCGTTCCCCTGATTCGTAATGGACAGCCCTTCATCACCGTGCACGTGGGAGCGCGCACAACCTTGCTGCACGCAGTCTATGCCCCTTGGATGCAGCAAGCCGTCACCCTGATGGGCTTCACGCTCATCACGGCCCTGGTCATCGCATTCCTGCTCAGCAATCTGGCGCTGCGGCCGCTGGAAGAGATCAGCATGCAGCTTTCCTACTGGACTCCGGTGAGCGAAGACCCGGAGACAGGGGAGAACTCGCCGAAGCAGGACACGCCGCAACGAGTCTCCACGCAGATTGAACGCATTGGGCAACGCATGCGCAATGTGGAAGAGGTGTTTTCCGCGCTGCAGGAAAATCTCGATCAGATCCTGGGCAAGCTACAGGATGGCATTCTGCTCTTCACAGGCGACGGACGAGCCGTGTTGGTTTCAGAATCTGCCCGGCGGTTCCTTCAGGTGAATAAAGAAATCATACTTGGCCTGCATGCGCGCGAGATCTTCGATCGCTCCACCGAACTGGGACGAAGACTCATGGAGGCCTTTGACTCCGGCATCGACCTGGTCCTGCAGGAGATTCTGACTGAAGCCGGGCGACGAATCGAAGCATCCGTCAATGTCATTCACGACGACCGGACCAACCAGAAGCTTGGCGCTCTGGTCACCCTTCACGATCCAGAGTCCGTCGAACAGATTGAGTCGGAACTGGAGCTTTCGCGGCGCATGGCAGCCATCGGCCGCCTCACCTCAGGCGTGGGGCACGAGGTCAAAAACCCGATCAACGCCATTGTGGTGCATCTGGAGCTGCTGAGGAATAAGCTTGGAGACACCAACAGCGCAGCGACACGGCATCTTGAAGTGATTGATGCGGAGATTCGCCGACTGGACCGGGTGGTTCAAACGTTGGTTGACTTCTCGCGGCCGGTGGAGTTGCAGTTGCGCGAGCATGATCTGCGCCGCGTGATTGGCGATGTGCTGGCGCTCGCCGGCGAAGAGCTCTCCACCAGAAATGTTGCGCTGGAGACCGGCATGCCTCCCAATCCCCTGACGTGCTTTGTCGATGCCGATCTCATGAAGCAGGCCGTCCTCAACGTTATTTTGAATGGCGTTCAGGCAATGAACACGGGGGGCAAGCTCAGGGTGGCGCTGGAAGATGACAAGAAGATGGCCATTCTGCGGATTCGTGATGAAGGGCCCGGCATCCCAGAGGAAATCAGAGGAAAGATCTTCGACCTGTATTTCACAACGAAGAGCGAGGGCAGCGGAATCGGTCTTGCCATGACGTATCGGATTCTGCAGCTCCACCATGGCAGCATCGACGTACAATCAGAACCGGGCCATGGATCGGAATTCCAGATGCAAATTCCTCTGGCCACAACGGAATGGGGACGACGGCATCTTCAACCGGAGAGTGCGGAAGGGCACGAAAGGATCTTGCAATGAAGGCGCCGCTACAGTGTACTTCGTTCGTTCTGACACTGATGCTGACAGGGTGCTTCCACAGGCAGCCGCAGCCGGCACCGCAGCCTGTTGCCCCTGAGCTGGCGCAGACTCCGCCGCCCGCACCTTCTGTTCCCGCAGCGTCCGTTCCGGCGCAGGAAACTCTGCCTCCCACACAGCAGCCCGCCGTCGAATCAGCGCCCGCAGCACCGGCTCCCGCGCCCGTCGGGGAATCTGCCCAGCCGCACCACAAGAAACACGCTGAAAAACCTGCAACCGATCAGGCCACTACGCCGGAAACTCCGGCCGTTGAAGCAATCGGTCAACTTTCGACTGGCAGTTCGAGCGCAGGCGCGCAGCAGGTCAAGGCCTCCATAGACTCCACCGAAAACGGCCTGAAGCAGATCACGCGCGCCTTGAACGATCAGGAACAAAAAACGGCGACCCAGATTCGCGAGTTTATCAAGCAAGCTCGTGCTGCTCTGGACTCCGGCGATGCCGACGGAGCCAGCACTCTCGCGCTGAAAGCCAAGGTGCTGCTGGACGAGCTATCCCAATAGCCGATTGGCTCCGGAATTGCCTTACCGCTCTCCCCAGCTCAGTTTGCTGCGCAGAGCCTCAAAGAAGCCGCTCTCGCTGATGCGCACCAGATTCACGGTGTGCGTCGAGCGGCGGCACCTGACCTCGTCGCCGCGCTGCAAAGTCACTGCGCTTTGGCCGTCCATGGTCAGCAGCGCCTGATTGGGCACCGCTTCCACACGCACCGTGAGCAGGGCGTCGCCACGGATGACGATGGGACGAAGGGTCAGAAGATGCGGACAGATGGGCGTAACGACCAGCGCGTCCACATCCGGCGTAAGAATCGGCCCGTTGGCGGCAAGCGTGTACGCAGTTGAACCCGTCGGAGTCGAGACGATCACACCATCCGCGCGAAACCGCGCCACATGCTTGCCATTCAGCTCAACTGCAAAGTCGCCCATTCGGGCAATCTCGCCCTTCGACACGACGACTGCGTTCAGAGCCTCGTGTACAGAGATCTGCTTCCCATCGCGCACCACCTCAGCCTGCAGCATGCTTCTGGCGTCCAGGGTGTGGCAGTTGCTGCACCAGCCCTCAAGAGTGCTGTAAAGATCCGCCAGGCGAATCTCAGTCAGAAATCCGAGAGAGCCCAGATTGACGCTGAGAATCGGCGTGCTTGCCGCCGCAAAGATGCGTGCAACCGAGAGCAGTGTCCCGTCACCGCCGAGGACAATCACCAGCGCCGGGTTCCGCTCGGGCATGGCGTTGGACTCGACGATCGTTGCGGATTGGCAGAACTCGCCGGCTTCCCTGTCGAGCATGGGCTCATAACCATTGCGGCGCAGCCATGCCACAAGGTCAGGCAGAATGACACCGAGTTCGTGCTTGTGCGGCTTGCAGACAATCGCAACGGGAATCATGCGGTCCCAGTTTACCGGATGGACTACGAAATCGTCGCAGTTCGTTCAGACGGTCACGAAACCTGGACTCACTGGGCGGCGAACCCAGAGCAGAAACTCCTGGTTTCCTTCCGCGCCCCGGATCGGTGAGGGAAAGGATTCCAGCGCAATCCATCCCAGATGGCGAACAGTCTGCTCAACCTTCTCCACCGCAAGCTGGTGGATGGCAGGATCGCGCACGATGCCGCCTTTTCCCACGTGTTCCCTGCCGGCTTCAAACTGCGGCTTGACAAGAATCACGCCCTCCTCAAGGCCGGGAGCAGCGGCAAAGATGGGGCCAAGAAGCAGCGTCGCCGAGATGAACGATACATCCATGACGAAGAGGGTAAGCCGTGGCACGCCGGGAAGGGTCAATGCGCCTGGTTCAAGCAGCCTCGCATTGGTGCGCTCGATCAATCGCACGCGCGGGTCGGTCCGGAGTTTCATGGCAATCTGGCCAAATCCGGAATCGACGGCAGTGACGTGTGCTGCCCCATGCTGCAGCAGGCAGTCTGTAAAGCCCCCGGTGGATGCCCCGACATCGAGGCAATACCGCGCCTCAACTTGAATCGGCCAATGAGTAAGCGCGGCAGCCAGCTTCAGCCCGCCGCGGCTCACATAGGGAATATCCTCGCCCAACAGCCGTACCGGTGCATCTGCCGGAACTAAAGCTCCCGGCTTATCAATCTTCTGCTCCTGAACAAGGATGCGCCCGGCGAGGATCAGCGCACGGCCCCGCTCACGGCTCGCCACCAGGCCGCGCTCAACGAGCAGCAGATCAATTCGCGTCTTCAAGTGCAGCGTCCCTTCCAAAGCTGAGCCGCTTACGGCACAGAACGAATGCAAGGCCGGGTCCTGGCTTGAGAAATCGCCAAAAAGCAAACGCCCCGAGCGAATGAAAGAATCGCCCGGGGCTGAGATCGACCTGCCTTATGGAGCCGTCTGACTCTGGCACTGCTGCAGGGTCAACGCCGCCGAATTCCCCGGATCGAGCACGCTCGTGGGTAAATAACAGGGCTGCCCGCCGCCGGGCCTTCTGCTGGTCACATTGCTGTTGCCGGATGAACCATTCTGCGTGGTCACGCGCACATCGATGGTGTCGCCCGAAAGTAGAATCGTTGTGTCCACCACGTCCAGGTCTGTACGGATGATCGACAGATAGGGGCTGTCGGGTGAGGCCACATAAACCTTGCCGTAGAGCGAGTTCATCGTGGAGACCACCGTGCGCGGATGACCGACCACTGCGAGCGTCTTCTCAAGGGTGTGGCTGCTCAAGTTCACGATTGAAACCGTGCCATCTCCGGTCCCGTCATTCTGGTTTGCGGTATAGGCCCTGCTGCCATCCGCAAGCACGGTGACGCTGGCCGGTTCCGGAGTGGCCGTATTGCCGACCTTCACAGTAAACGTGGTGCCAAAGGTCGCGCTGTCGTTCCCGTAGATATCCAGGCTGACATCGATGATGCTGATCGTGCCGCCGTCATAATTCGACACAACCAGCTGGTTCGTTGCCTGGTTGTACTCCGCATAGACAGGCCCCGCGGTCTGCGTCATTCCGGCGGTGCCATTCGGCGGTGTGATGCCTGTGGCCGCAACCGCTCCCAGTGACAGCGGAAGCGTGGGATGGCAGGTAACCAGCTGGCCATTCTGATTCGTAAACGGCGTGCAGGTATCGAGAGCGTTGGTCTGGCTGTTAATCACCGTGATAGTGTCGCTGCCGCGATTCAGAACAAAGAACCTCTGCCTGTCCGGGCTCTGGATACCGTAGACGGGGCATTTCCCAAGCGGAATGCGCGCCGAGACCGTGAAGTTGGAGGGCTCGATCGCGTCCGCCTCTCCATTCTCCGTGACGGACGATGGAGAGACGTTGCAGGTCACGCCAAACGGGATGATGTTCGTCGGGAGCGTGCTCACGTTGTTCTGGCTGATGGAGTAATTCCGCTGGCCAATCAGAACCGGTCCTGAGATCGCGATAGGGGTGGGGGCCACGGGCACTGACAGCTTGAACGTCTCCGGCACGCTGTTGAGCACGTCCACAAGATTCCCCTGGAGGTCTGTGATCCACAAACCCGATGAAGGAGAAAACATGCCGATGGGCACAGATGTCGTGGGAAGCGTGCTGTACGTGACATTTCTCTGCTGCAGTTGGGTCGATATGGGGAAGTTCGTCAGCGTTCCATCGCTGTTAATCGTGTAGCCGGTGCTGCCCGATTCATCAATCGTGAACGCCTGCGGGTCCGGGCCGATTCCTGCCGTTGCCATGATCGTGTCGCCGGAGTAGTCAATGACTGTGGCAACACCCGGAGTAGTCGTCGAAGGCGCCGAGATAGCGACCGCGAGTGAAGAGGGCTGCGCCGGGGGCCCGCTTGGGCTAATCGGCGTAACCACCGGTCGGTAGGTATCCCCGCAACCGGCTAGCAAAGACGTAGCGACAAGCGCTGTTGCAGCCTGCACCCATCGGGCACGCGCCTGGCCTGGAACGAAAGAAAAAAGACTCATTCAGTGGATTCCTGCTTCCTCAGTGATTGTAAATCAGCCGACGGGCAGCAGGCACCTCTCGCGGCGCGCCGGCCATCTCGTTCGCACATCTGGATTTGTTCCGGCGCGCTTTCTTCTCTGCTCTGCCATCGAATCCTCAGAAGATATCCCTCAGCTAACGCCTTTAGGATGGAGTGGTGAGACTGGATCGCTTGAAATGGCAGTCGAAGCTGGTGCTGTTGCTCGTCTTTCCCGCAATGGGCGCCGAACTGGCGCTGCAGAGTATCTGGTGGTTGCAGCAATTCCCTTCCATCGCTCTGTGGACGCTTGGCCTGAGTTTGCTGCTGGGTCTCGCGGCGTGGCAATCGCACTCCGCCACCGCGCCCGGCGCAGTGGGCGGCGCCGCGCTGTGTGCCTCGCTGATGTTCTCCACAACCTCGGTGCCGTACGCTCCGTGGCGGACGGCTCTGCTTCCGGTCTTGCTGGTCCTGGTGATGACCTCACTGGCCACACGAGCGGGTCGAAGCCGAAAGCAGCAACTGGGGACGGCAGAGGGAAAGTCGGGCCGCAGCGCAGCGCAGGTCGCGGCCAATCTCGGCATGGCAGCACTCGCCTGCAACGGCATGTCCCTGGCCTGGATGCTCAACGCAGCAACGACGAATCGGGTGGAATGGAGGCAATTTCTGGCCTTTGCCCCGGCCATGGCAGCACTGGCTGAGGCAGCGGCCGATACGGTCTCGTCGGAACTCGGTCAGCTCTGGACGAGTCAACCGAGGCTGGTGACAACATGGCGTCGCGTGCCAGCGGGAACGGACGGAGCCATCAGCCTTACCGGAACGCTTGCGGGCGTCTTTGCCGCGGCCATCGTTGCTGCCGGAAGCACGTGGGCGCTGGGCGGGAGCTCTCTGTTTCTGGGAATCACTGTGTGTAGCGGCGTCGTGGGACTTTTTGTGGACAGCCTGCTCGGCGCGACGCTGGAAAGATGGAGATGGCTCCAGAATGATGGCGTGAACTTTCTTTCCACCGCAAGCGCCGCAGCGGCAGCATGGGCGTTGCAGTCTGCGGCTTTAAGGCTGCTGCAGCCATAGCTCCTCGCCAGTTCCTCGCTATTCCAGATGCAATCGCCAGGCTGTGTAGGCGAGAACCTCGTGAAACAACGCGTCGAGCGCAGAAGGCGCCGCATACGTTGCAACGTGCGCTCTTGGCGAGGTGTAGACCATCAGCCCCGCATCGTGGCAGATTGCCTGAGTTCGGAATAGATGCACGGGATCGCTGACAACGACGAGGCGTTGCAGGCCGTTGGTTCGGGCAATCACGGCCAGCCGCTGCACTGACTCAACCGTGCTCCTGCTGTGCGTCTCCGCGATAATGGCAGACTCCGGCACGCCCTGTGCCATCAGGTACTCCCGACCCACTCCGCCTTCTGAGAACTCGTCGCCGCCCTCTCCGCCAAGGGTGACGAGCAGAGTCGCGATCCCCCGACGATAGAGATTCACCCCGTGATCGAGCCGGGCACGATAGACCGGCGAAGGACGCCCGTCGTATTCAGCCGCGCCAAAGATGACTATGGCATCCGCCGGTCGGGCCATGTCTTCCGACGCAAAGCGCTGAATTTGCAGGTAAACCCACAGGCACCAGCCTGCCGCCCCACCGAGCAGAATGAGCAGAGGCACAAGGAGCATCCACGACTGGCGATGACCACCTCTGCTGAGCCCCTTGCCCATGGCATTAGCTTAACGCTGCAGTGCCATCACAATCTCGTGCGTCGGAATGGCGCCCTCTCGAAGGATCTCCCAGCGCCCGCTGCCGAGGCTCAAATCCACAATGGTTGTTGGCAGTGATCGCCCGGTGGGCCCCCCGTCGATGATGAGCGGAACGCGATCGCCGAGCTGGTCGCGGACACACGCGGCATGCGTACACTCCGATGCGCCTTGCAGATTGGCGGAGGTGGCCGTAATCGGCAAGCCAAGCTTTTCCACCACCGCGCGGGGAATCGCCGAGTCCGGAACGCGCAGGGCCACATTGCCGGTGTTTGCCGTGGAGCGCAAGGGGAGCTTGCTGCTGGCGCGCACGATGATCGTCAGGGGCCCCGGCCAGAAGCGGTCTGCCAGCTTATCGAGCATGGGGTCTGCGTCGCGCACCAGCGTATACGCCTGCGCCAGACTGGCAATCAAGAGAGAGAGCGGCTTATGCTTTTGCCGCGTCTTGATCTGATAAATTCGCTCAACCGCGCGCAGATTCACCGGATCGACCGCCAGGCCGTAGAAAGTATCTGTCGGAAGGGCAACCACGTCTCCCATCTGAAGACAGGAGACGATGTAGTCAATCCGGTCCGGCTGGGGTTCATCGGGATGGACACGCAAGATTTCTGCGGACAAGAAGGCTAACCTCGGTTCCCCGAATTGCAGACGCCACAAAGACGGAAACTATCACAGCACCAGCCATGGTGCAAGTGAGATGCCCGCCGATTTGCACCCTTGTGCGCAGCGAAAGGCTTAGAATCGGCTAGGAGACGATGACACCGCACGCAGATGTCTGTTCGCATTGTACAGAGTAAACAGAATGAGCGCCTGAAAGAGCTGCGCCGCGCGCTGCGCGATGACGGTACCGGAGCATCAGGATTGGTCGCAATCGAAGGACCGAATCTGCTCGCGGAAGCGCAGAGAGCCGGCCTGTCGCTGGTGCGTGTCTTCGTTGCGCAGGAATCGACGCACCTGCTCGATCCGCTATCTCCTGGACCGAAGACAGAGGTTTTGCTTGTGCCAAGGGATCTGCTCTGTTCCACGTTGGCGACCGAGACCCCTCAACCCATCGCCGCCCTTGTCGAACCGCCGTCGTGGGCGTGGGAGAATCTGCTGTGCGGCCATCCATCCAATGCCCCCCTCCTGTTGGTTCTGTGCGGGCTGCAGGACCCTGGCAACGTGGGAACAATTCTGCGCTCCGCTGAGGCCTTTGGAGCCGCAGGAGTCGTCGCCCTTCCCGGCACCGTGAGCGTGTGGAACCAGAAGGCCGTACGAGCCTCGGCGGGCAGCGTCTTCAGAGTTCCTGTGGTGCGCGCCAGTTTGGATGAGTGCTTCTCTCGCCTGCAGCGCGCAGGAGTCAAGACTTGGGCCGCTGCCGTGCGCATTGCAAAGCCGGTTGCGGATGTTGCGCTGGATCGGCCGGTGGCATTGCTGATTGGCAATGAAGGCAACGGCGTTCCGGCGGAGGTCATGGCAAAGGTGGACGGCGCCATCACGATTCCCTGCCCCGGACCGGTTGAAAGCCTCAACGCGGCCGTAGCGACGAGCATCCTGCTCTATGAAGCGGCACGCCAGAGAGCAGAGGCGGCACAAGCCTCCCACAATGCGCGGGCGAGTAGAGGATGAGTTTATTTGACGGCGAACCCGAAGGGCTCAGGGGCGGGCCGGCATCCGCGCCTCTTGCTGAACGCATGCGCCCCCGCACGCTGGAGGAGTACAGCGGGCAGGAGCATCTGCTCGGCCCCGGCAAACCGCTGCGGGTGCAGATCGAGCGGGACGAACCGCAATCCATGATCTTCTGGGGACCGCCCGGAGTTGGCAAGACAACCCTGGCGAAGATCATTGCCGAAACGACGCGCGCCAACTTCATCGAGTTCTCTGCAGTCCTGAGCGGGATTAAGGAGATCAAGCAGGTGATGGCCGCCGCTGCTCAGGCTGCCGAACTGCACTCGCGAACCATTCTCTTCGTCGATGAAATCCATCGCTTCAACAAGGCACAACAGGATGCATTTCTACCCTATGTTGAGCGCGGTACCATTCGCCTGATCGGCGCCACCACCGAAAATCCTTCATTTGAGATCATCTCCGCACTGCTCTCGCGCTGCCGGGTCTACGTCCTTCAGCCTCTGAGCGAAGAGCGCATCGCCGCGCTGCTGCGACGAGCGCTCGAAGACCCCGAGCGCGGCTTTGGGACTCTCAGCATTGCCGCCGACGACGAAGCGCTGTCACTCATCGCGGGCTACTCCAGCGGCGACTGCCGCAACGCGTACAACACGCTCGAAGTGGCTGTACAGCTCGCACAGGAGGGTGTCCACAGGATCGACAAAGCAATCGCATCTGAGGCGATCCAGCAGCGCGTCCTCGTCTATGACAAATCCGGAGAGGAGCACTACAATCTCATCTCCGCGCTGCATAAGAGTGTGCGCAACTCCGATCCGGATGCGGCCCTCTACTGGCTGGCGCGCATGTTTGCGGCGGGTGAGGACCCGCTATATCTTGCGCGGCGGGTTGTCCGCATGGCGGTGGAAGATATTGGGTTGGCCGCTCCCGAGGCGCTCAACCTTTGCCTCTCCGCCAAAGAGGCCATCGATTTCCTCGGCTCGCCCGAGGGCGATCTCGCTCTGGCAGAGGCTGTGGTCTACCTTTGCCTGGCGCCGAAATCCAACTCTGTCTATCTTGCGTATGGCGAGGCGCAGCACGAGGTGGAACATACACGGCAGGAGCCTGTCCCCTTGCATCTGCGCAATGCCCCTACGCGCTTGATGAAAGAACTGGAGTACGGCAAAGGCTATCGCTATGCGCACGACGAAGAGGGCCGCGTCGCAGATATGGATTGCCTCCCCGACGCATTGCGAGGCCGGCGCTATTACACCCCGACCCAGGAAGGCCGCGAAAAGCTCCTGGCACAACGAATGGAAGAGATTCGCCGTATACGGACTGCCAAGCGCGGAGCATGAAACGGCTGCAACTTCAGCTAAGCCGCAACCCAACTAATTTGGCTGTTGGCCCGAAGTCCTGGGCAAGTCTTTCAGTGCATCCAGAATGATGCCCGACGTGAGAACCTGCGGCAGCAGGATGGGCGTACTCTGTCCCGGCCGATACAGCACATACGCGGGAACGCCATCGCGGCCAAGCGCTGTGAGAGCCTGCGTAATGGATTCATCGCGCCGAGTCCAGTCTGCGCGCAGCAGGACAACATTTGCCTGGGCAAAGCCCTGCTTCACCTCCGGCTGATCCAATGCGATACGCTCATTGACCTGGCAACTCAGACACCAGCTTGCCGTGAAATCGACAAAGACGGGCCGGCCCTGCGCCTGATACTGGCTGACTGCTTCCGACGACCACGGCTGCCATCCCCGCCCAGTCGCCGGTTGTGCAGCCGGTGTCGATTCGCTGATCAGCTTCTGAGGCGCATAGAATCCTGCGAGCACCACGATCAGCAGAAGCAGCGCGGCAACGACGCCAGCCCAGCGCTTTCCCTGCCAGCGGCCAAGGAACCATCCGGCAATCGCCAACACCAGGAAGCATGCAAGGAGCACGGCCAGCAGTGCTGCTCCGTATGCCTGCGCAAGTACCCATGCGAGCCAGATGACAGTCGCAAAAATGGGCACGGCAGTGGCCTGTTTCAGAATGTCCATCCATGCGCCGGGACGCGGTAGCCAACGAGTCCAGGCTGGTTGCAACGTAAGCGCAACATACGGAGCAGCCAAGCCCAGCGCAAGCGCGGTGAATACGGCAAACGTCACCGCGGCGGGCTGAGCGAGTGCATAGCCAATCGCAGCTGCCATGAATGGCCCCGTGCATGGCGTGGCGACAATCACCGCCAGCACGCCCGTGAAGAAGCTGCCTGCGTAGCCCTGCTTCGCCGCTAAAGCTCCGCCGGCGCTGGTGAGCGAGAGACCAAGCTCGAACTGGCCTGCCAGCGATAGACCCAGGAAAAAGAGCAGAGCCGCCAGAAGCTCAAGAAAGACCGGCGACTGAAATTGAAATCCCCAGCCAAGAACGGACCCGGCCGAGCGCAGGCCGAGCAGCACGCCGACCAGTGCCCAGAACGACACCACAATTCCGGCTGTGTAGACGAATCCATGCCTGCGCAGCGTACGGCGCTCCTCATTGCCCGAACGAACCAGGGCCAGCCCCTTGAGGAAGAGCACCGGAAAGACGCACGGCATCAGGTTGAGCAGGATGCCGCCCACGAATGCGAGAAGGGCTATCTCGCCAAGCGAGCGCTCGGACCCTTTCCCTTGTTCTCTTCCCTGCGACGGCACTTCCTGTGAGGCCGACGCAATCGCGCGTCGCAGCAGGGTCGCGTCGATGCTGCCTGGCTGCGCAGCAAGAACGAATGACCTGCCGCCTGCAAGCTCCAGCACTCCATTCAGCGCAGCGGGAGTGGCGCTGAGACCAGCATCCTTCTTGAGCAGCAGCAAGGCGCCATCCGCCGTGGGCGTCAGCGATTGCGGGGCGGGATTATCCAGAATTCCCTGATCCGATGGAAAGAATGCCGCCTCCGACTCGCGCTGTCCCGTCGCAATCTGAAGGGCAAAACCTGCGCCTACCGGAGTAAACACCACTCGATCTGAAGAGGGCAGACCTTGCGGCAGACGCGCGACAAAACGATCATAGAGCGCGGCGTCGGGAGCCGACTCAGTTGGCTGCTGCGTGGAGATATTTCTCGTGAGTTCCAGCTCAGCCTTGCCCGGAATGCAGGTCGCGCGACAGACAAGCCAATCGACCTTGGTGTGCAACACCGCAGGGCCTGTCCTTGCCGTCTTCGCCACGTGAAGCGTGAACGGAAAAAGCACCTCGTTCTCGTAGCCGAAGTCCATCAGCGGCCCGAGAGGCAGGCGCTGCGGAGCCGGAAACTGCAACGCTCCAGCGGTCACGCCGTTGGGCAGCGTCCAGTGCATGTGCGGTGGCTCGCCTGCATCCCCCGCATTCTGCCAGTAGACATGCCATCCTTCTGCCAGCTTGAACGAGAGACCGGCCTTCGCATCTCCCCCTGCTGTCAGCGAATCGGGAACGACAACCAGACGAACATGCACGTGGGGTGCGTCTGCGGAATCGGAAGTGGCGCTGGCCGGCAAGACGCCGGCAACAAGGGCCAGCACTACCACCGCACAAGCTGAGGAAAGACGGTTCATGGCATTCACAAAGGTTCCATTTTTTGATGCGATCCCGGCATAATCCGTTACTCAAATTCCGGATGCTTTCGTCCCGGCTCTGTATTGTCGGTCTGGAATAACACGACGCAGCTCTCAGTGCTCCGACGCGCGACGCGAGTGCTCGCGAAAGACGCAATCGTTCTGCACACACTTCACGCCTGCAGCCCGCGCACGTGCCACGGCTTCATCATGCACTACGTCGTCCTGCAGCCAGAGGTATGGAATGCCCAGTCGAATCACGTCGTCCACGATTCCGGGAACATGCTCAGAAGCGCGAAAGACATCGACGAGATCGATTCCATTTCCATATTGCTCGCGCGCGGCAGCCTGCGCAGAGTCGAGATCGGGATAGCACTTCAATCCCACAATCTCTGTGAGCGCAGGATTCACCGGCAGAACATGGTAGCCGTTATCTGCCAGATAGCGGCCGATATTGCGGCTGGCGCGCCAGGGCTTATCGCTCATCCCAACCACGGCGATGGTGCGGGAAGTGTGAAGCATCTCCTCAATCACTGCAGGGTCGTTGTCCATCTTCTCCCATCCTTGCCGGTCAAGCGGCTCACACTTCCAGATCGTCGTCCGGGCCGCTTGCCACAGCGGTGCCCCGGCGCTTGGCCAGCAGATAGCCGCGCAGAAACGGCTCCAGGTAGCCATCGAGCACCTTGTCCACATCGCCCACTTCCACCTTGGTCCGGTGGTCCTTGGCCATTCGGTAGGGCTGCAGCACGTACGAGCGAATTTGCGAGCCGAAGTTGATGTCCAACTTGGAGTCCTCGAGCTTCTTGCTCTCGACGCGTTTCTTCTCCAACTCGAATTCGTACAGTCGCGAGCGCAGCATCTTCATCGCCTTTTCGCGATTCTTGTGCTGCGAGCGCTCATTCTGGCATTGGACCACAATCCCGGTCGGAAGGTGCGTGATGCGCACAGCGGAGTCCGTCGTGTTCACGTGCTGTCCGCCTTTACCGCCCGAGCGATACGTATCCACGCGCAGGTCTTCTGTACGCACGTCCACCTGGATCGAGTCGTCAATCTCTGGAGAAACAAAGACCGATGCAAACGAAGTATGGCGCCGCTTGGCGGAATCAAAAGGAGAGATACGCACCAGCCGGTGTACGCCGCTCTCGCCAGCCAGCTGGCCAAACGCGTACTCGCCGATCACCGTAAAAGTCGCCGACTTGATGCCCGCCTCTTCGCCGTCCTGGTAGTCGTTCATCTCCGTCTTAAAGCCCTGCTGCTCTGCCCAGCGCAGATACATGCGCATCAGCATCTCCGCCCAATCCTGGCTCTCCGTGCCCCCGGCTCCAGGATGCACGGTAACAATGGCATTTAACTGGTCTGTCTCGCCGGAGAGCATCGTGCGGGCTTCCAGGTCTTCAGCGAAGGCTGCCAACGCATGGATGTCGCGTTCGAGGTCGGCCAGAACATCCTCGCCTTCCCGCGCCAGTTCAAAGTATGCGTCGATGTCTTCGGAGCGACGAACAAGCGCCTCATCGGCTGCGACAAGCGCCTCCAGGCGCTTGCGGTCGCGCATCAGCGGTTGGCTTGCAGCAGGATTGGACCAGAATGCGGGATCGGCCAGTTTGGTTTCCAGATCGGCGAGTTCCCTGCGGATGCGCGCAGGGTCAAAGATACTCCCGCAGGTCGCGAACCTGATCGCGCACGGGAGCGTAAGCAAATTCAAGATCGTTCAGCGACATTGCCTGCTCTTCTCTTCCAGGACCTGACTTTGATCTAAAGTTTGGCCAGCAGGCTGGCGCGCAGCGCCCATCCCACAAGCCCTAAGGTCAGTATGGCACACACCCACGCAAAGACGTCGCCATGCGCGCTGTAGAAGGTGATCTCATCGCGGAATCCATACCGCGCGGGCAAAGCATCCACCACGTGCCGCGGAATGCTCTGGACAACCCTGCCATAGGGATCAATCACGGCGGTCACACCATTGTTCGTGTCGCGCAGCAGCCAGCGGCGATTTTCTACCGCGCGCATGCGGGCCATATTCAGATGCTGCCACGGAGCGCTTGTATCGCCGTACCATCCATCGTCACTGATGTTGACCAGCACCTCTGCCCCGAGAGCCGAAAACTGCCGCACCTCATCCGCAAAGACCGCCTCATAACAAATAAAGACCCCGTAGCGGTGTCCATTCAGACGGAAGACCTTTCGTTCACTGCCGCGCGTGAACTCAGAGACACGGCCAGTGAGCTTGCGCGCAAAGAACAGCAGATCCTTAAAAGGCACGAATTCGCCAAACGGTACCAGATGAATCTTGTCGTACCGGCCCACCTTTGCACCGTCCTGCGCGACGATGAGCGCCGAGTTGTAGTCGTGCCACTGCTGCTCGCTCGCCGCGTAGTCCATCCCGATGGACCCGATGACAAGCGGCGAGCCTGTCGCATGAGCGACGGTGGCCAGCCCCACACCCACGCGCGGATCCGCCTCCGCAAAAGGCGCAGGCGACTCCGGCCACGCAACGAGATCCGGATGCGTGGCGGGCGCAGCACAATCGGGCTGCACCGTGACTGCCTCGGTCTGCGGAATACCTGCGATGTAGGGCTTGCACGTTCCTACCGCCAGGTGCACGAACTGATCGATGTGCTGATTCCACCGCTCCCCGGCCCATGCATCGTCCGAGGCTACATCGAGGTTGGGCTGCACCAGCACCGCAGTCGCGCTGGCAGGTGCCGGCGGGGTGTGCCAGCCAAGCCCGGCAAGCGCCGCTGCTATCACAATCGAACCCACCATAGCCGAACGCAGACGGTTCGAACGGCTCGACAACAGCGCTCCGCCGGCAAGAAATGCATTCACCACAACGAGCAAAAAGCTGATGCCGTAGACGCCGCTCCACGTGGCAAGCCGGTTGACGAGGAGATTATCGACCTGCGAGTACCCGAGCTGGTCCCACGGGACGCTGGTGATGCGCGCCGCAGCGAGCTCAAGAGCCGTCCACACAAATGGGGCGGCCGCCAGCGCCCACAACACGCTTCCCGTGGCGCGGCGCAGCAGCATCAGAACCAGGCCAAACACGCCAAAATAGAGTCCAAGAACCAGGCTGAAGCCGATGAGCAGCAGCGTTGGAGCCATGGTTGGCATGTCTCCGTAGCGCATCATTGTGTCTCGCACCCAATAGCAATTGCCCATATACCAGAGGAAGCCACAGAGATAGCTCACGAGAAATGCGCTGCGAAAAGGCCGTTTGCAATCGGGCGAATCTCCAAGGCCCAGTACGGATACGAGAAGAGGCACAAGCCCAAACCATGCAAAGACCGAGCGCCAGACCGGCATAGGGCCTGCAATCGGGAAGGGCAGCTCCAGCAGGACCGCCGAAAGCACGGCGGCCCCGAAGCGCAAGGCATTCGGTCGCATACAACCGGGAGTGTATCGTATCTCGCGTATCCCACGGCGCTTTGCAGCAACAGCCCCAAATGGAGCAACGCCCTCCGCGGCGGCCCTCAACGATGCTGCAGCGATATTTTGCATTTCCCCGATTCGAAGGCTCCGATGGCAGGTACAATCGGTTCCATGCACCTGGCACTTTTCGGCATGAGACTTCTGGAAGTCATGTTCTTCACGGGGCTGATCGGTTCCTCCGTCGTTGTGTTGATCAGTTTTGTTGAAGACGCACGCGAGCTCTTCGGAGAGGAATAAATTGCCCACAACTTCAAACAAATGTTCAGGTTCCGTTTCTCTATTGACAACTTATTTACACAGCAATAAACTCAGCCAGGGCGTCGGAAGCAATTCCAGTCCACACATCTTGAATCGCCGTTCCTCCTAGGCGGCACACCGTCAATGGCATCGACTCGAACGTTCACCGCCCCACCTTCCGACCGCGTACGTCTGATTGTGGCATCCTCCGTGATGCTCACCTTTATCTCCTTCTGGAGAGCCGCGTCCATCGTTCTCTGTGACCTGGCGTCGTCGGCATACTATGCGGGAGGCATCGCCGAACAGGCGGTTGGCGCATCGGCGCCGTGGTTCATCCTCGGCATCATGCTCTTCAGCTTCGCGGTCCGGGCTGTTTACGTTGAAAGCTGCTCGATGTTTACCCGCGCAGGCGTCTACCGCGTGGTCAAGGAGGCGCTCGGAGGTCTGTTCGCCAAACTCAGCGTCTCCGCGCTGATGTTTGACTACATCCTCACGGGGCCAATCTCGGGAGTTTCGGCAGGTCAGTACATCGTCGGCCTGATGAACGAGATGATGATCGTCGCCGCGCAGAGCCACTGGCTGCCACCAGCGCTGATGGATCCGCACGGCAATCCATTCCAGTTCGACGTCAACCTCACCTCCGCGCTCTTTGCCGCCATCGTCACCATCTATTACTGGTGGCAAAATATCAAGGGTATTGAAGAGTCCAGCGACAAGGCCCTGCGCGTCATGCAGATCACAACTGTGATGGTTGTCATCCTGCTTCTCTGGGGCACCTACTCCGTTCTGGTTCGCCGCCCCCATCTTCCCCCTGCGCCCACGCCGGCAAATCTGCATTTCAGCTCGGATGCACTGGGCTTTCTCCAGGGCAGTCGTCTTGTGCCGCTTTTTGGGCTATTCGGCATCCTCATGGCGTTCGGCCACTCCATCCTTGCCATGAGCGGCGAGGAGACGCTGGCCCAGGTCAACCGCGAAATTCAGCACCCCAAGCTCAAAAACTTGAAGCGCGCCGCGATCGTCATCGCGATTTACAGCCTCATCTTCACAGGCGGCGCCACTCTGCTGGCCTCCATGCTGATCCCCACGTGGGAGCGGACCCACATCTACCAGGACAACCTGATAGCGGGCCTCGCGATGTACATGGTTGGCCCCGTGTTCTGGCGCATCGCCTTCCGTATCTTCGTTGTCTTCGTTGGCTTCATCATCCTCTCGGGCGCCATCAATACATCGATGATCGGGTCGACCGGCGTTCTGATGCGCGTAGCTGAAGATGGCGTTCTTACGGACTGGTTCCGCAAGCCGCATCCCCGCTTTGGAACCAGCCATCGCATCGTGAACCTCGTCTTCGGCCTGCAGATGTTCACCATCATCGCCACGCGGGGCAACATCATCACCCTGGGCGAGGCCTACGCATTCGGTGTCATCTGGTCATTCACCTTCAACAGCCTTGCGATTCTCGTACTCCGATGGAAATATCACGGCGAGCGCGGCTGGAAGGTGCCACCGAATATCCGCATCGGCAAGACCGAGATTCCTGTCGGCCTCATCTCCGTGTTCCTGGTCCTGCTCTCCACGGCGATCGTGAACCTGTTTACCAAGTCCATCGCTACCAAGAGCGGTATCGCCTTTGCCATTGTCTTCTTCATCATCTTCACGCTGTCGGAGCAGCAGAATCTGCGCAAGCATGCCGCAACTGCGCGCCAGATGAAGGATCACTTCCAGCTCGAACATCAGGAGACAGTCAATCGAGAGTCCGTTGCCCTTCGCCCCGGAAGCATTCTGGTGGCGATGCACGATGCTGCCAATCCAGCCGCTCTCAAATGGGTCCTCGCGCGCACGAAAACCGAGGACCGGGACGTCGTCGTCGTCAGTGTGCGCATGATGGGCGTCGGTGGCCCCGAATACCTCAGCGCAGAGCAGCAGAGCTTCAGTGAGCACGAGCAAATGTTGTTCACCAAGGCTGTCTCCGTGGCTGAGAGCTTCGGAAAGAAGGTTTCCCTCCTGGTTCTGCCCGCCGGCGATATCTTCGCGGCGCTGGTGCAAGGCGCCAACTCTCTTGAAGTGGAGTCCGTCGTCTCCGGTCTTTCAAGCTCTCTCAGCGCAGAGGAGCAGGCCTTCCACCTCGGCCAGGCTTGGGAGGCTTTGCCCGAGCCCAAGCGCCAGTTCAACTTCTACGTAATTGGACCCAGCGGCGACGCCAAGTTCTTTTACATCGGCCCGCATGCACCCGCGCTCAGCCCCGATGACGTCCAGCTCGTACATCGCCTCTGGCTCAACATGCGCCGCGATCCCTCGATGCAGGAGTTGCATCACAGCGACATCATCACCTATGCCCTGACGCGGCTTGCGGGACAATATGCGCGAGAGAAGGACGACATTGTGCGCGATCTTCGCAGCCGGAGTTGTGAGACGCCAGCGCTACCGAAGGAATCCTCGCAGACGATGACGCAGCCCCACTGAAGCATGGGCCCAGATTCCGCGGCGGCATCCCCAATTTCGCCGAATGAGTTCAGTAAGAGTCCGAGCACCATCCCTCAGAGGGCCCTCACCCTTCGGATGGTTGCGATTGTTGGCACCAGAACAACATTTCAGCACACAATTTGTTTGTAAAGTAGTCTATAGTCCCGTATGCTACCGCTGGACTAGAAGATGCCGCCGGGCGACAGAAAAACGGTCGTCCAGGAGACACATAGAAGACGACACGGAGGAAGCGAACAGTGGGAGTCTCAGAGATTCTTGCACAGATCGATCACGAGATTGCGGCTTTACAGCACGCAAGAGCAGTTTTAACGGGAGAAGTGCCATCCGCCGGAACCCCAGCCGGCGCGCGCTCGGCCTTCAAAAAGTCAAAGAAGAGACGGCTGACACCCGAAGGACGCAAACGAATTGCGGACGCGGTAAAAAGACGCTGGGCAGAGCAGAAGAAAAAGGCGGCCGCAGGCAAATAAGTTGCGTCACCAATCAAAGGGCCCGAGCTACCGGGCCCTTTTCCTTTGCTGGCTCCGATTCGCGTGCCCTTCAGTTGCCTGAGGTCAAGGCTCTTCCCGGCTCGACGCGCACGACGAAGACCTCCGGCCCGATTAGTTTGGCCAGCTCCTCCGGAGTCCCCTTCAGCGGGGGAAACGTCCCGAAGTGTAGCGGCAAAATTGCCTTGGGCGACAGAAGCTTCGCAGCCATTGCAGCTTCGCTCGGTCCCATGGTGAAGTGCCCCCCGATGGGCAGCATCGCGAGCTGCGGGTGGTAGAGATCTGCAATGAGCTTCATGTCGCTGAAGACAGCCGTGTCGCCCGCGTGATAGAGCACGGGGCCATCGGCGACGCTGAGAACGTACCCTGCCGCCACGCCCACATAGTGCGTGCCCTGCTCATCCTGGATTCCGGCCGAGTGCTTCGCCTCCACCATTGTTGCCGTCACGTCATCGAGGCGCACACTTCCGCCCAGATTCATGCCAATCGTCTGGCTCGCGCCTTTGGCTTGCATATACGCAGCCAGCTCATAGATGGCGACCACCGTTGCGCCGTGCCTGGCGGCCACCGTGACCGCATCGGCCGTATGGTCGCCGTGTCCGTGCGTCAGCAGGCAATAGTGAATCTGGTCCGGCAGTTGGAAATCCGTTGGGTATTTTGGATTCTGCTCGATGAATGGGTCAATCAGAATATTCGTGCCCTTGCCTGTTTGAATCAGGACAGTGGCATGTCCCAGCCACGTCACCTTTGTTTCGCCCAACCATTTCACCGGACTCTCCTTCCGATCAAGACCCAGATATGGTCCATCGGCGCCTATCGCGTGATAATCACTTCCGAAAGGCTGTCTTTCGCGAGGAACTGCTTGAAGCCCGACCATCTGGAAAACAGGCTCTGGATGCTGCGATTTGTGAATGCCCGCTGAATCGCAAAGTCCTGCATGGACTGCACCTCGACGTCGTCGTCTTGCGTGATGTGGAAGCGCCCGTACTCCGCTTCTTCACCCTTTGTCTTGGTATGAAAAAAAGCAAGCACCTGCCCGGAGGGATTCATCGCGGAAAACAAGCGATCCACGACGGGAACCACGAATGCTTCGGGAAGAAAATCGAGCGCAGTCCACAGCAGGACCACATCGAACATCCGTCCTTCAAAGCGCAGGGTCTGGTCCAGGTATCCTTGCACGTTCCAGACCGGCTTGCCGTACTCGTCTGCGCCGGTCTGCCAGTCCCCTTCCCACGCATCTGCCACAGGATCGGCAAGGAAGATGCTGTGACCAAGACTCGTCAGATAGTTGATGTTGGTCGGAGAGGTCAGCCCCGCATCAATCACACGCAGCCCCGGCTCACCCTGCAGCCGCTTGCGAAGGGCCGCCCAGCCTCCGGAATGGCGGCTGAAGCGCGGTCCCATGCGATGCGGAGAAGCCTTGTGCGCTTCACCTTCCGGCTTCCTATCAAACAACCGACCAAGCATCGCGAAAGAGTCCTTTGCGGGTTACTGTCCTTAATCAGGCTCCGCCGCTGGACGCGCGGAGATATGATTCCGTTCATGGTGCAGGGTACCGAGAAAAATCCCAGCCAGCGCAGGGACTTTCCAGCCAACTTGCACCTCGTCTGGCCGCTCGCGTTAGGCGTGCGATGCGCCGCCTGCAGCGCCTCGCGTCAGATCGACCTTCCCGCGGAAGACGGCGTTATCTTCGATGGCCAGGCGAAGCGCCTGAACATCGCCTTCCACCACACTGCCCGCCCGCAGTTCCACACGACCCGCTGCGGCAATGTTCCCTTGAACGTGGCCCATGATCAGCACATCCTTAGCCGACAGGTCGGCCGTCACATGAGCATTGGGACCAATCGTCAGGCGATGTTCGGCAAGGTTGATCAGTCCCTCGACGTGACCATCGACAATCAGATCCTCACTTCCCTTCACTTCTCCTCGAATCACAACCGTCTTGCCAATGCGCGCTTGTCCAGTTTCGGCAGCCATCGTGAAGATCCTTCCTGTCTCGTTGAATTGCGTCCTGGTGGAACCGGGGAAAACAGCTCCCAGACAATACAGCCACCTATCCAGTATAAAGAGGCCCCAACCATCGATCTCAAGAGGGCGCAAATACCGGGAGTCCTGCCCGAACTATACGCAAATGGGCCTGCACCCTTCAATTCCAGAAACCCGGTGGGCATGAAAGCGTCTAATGGAGAGGAGACAAGCTTTCTCAGCGCGAAATACGAATGAGCGTTAAGCACGCATCGGTACAGTTTGCCTTGCTTCTGTTCATCCTCAGCCAGCTTGCGTGCGCGCCGCGCCCGGCAGAGGGGCAGGAGACGCCTGCGCTGGTGAAGCAAACCCTCGTCGCCGAGCTACAGGCGGCCAGAGATACCGGCCAGCCCATGTGCTACCGGTTGCGCAAATCCAGCCCGAGATTCACTTCGACCAAAGAGATCTGCGAGACAAAAGACGGCGCAGTGGCCCGCCTCGTTGCGCTCAACGATCAGCCCTTGAACGCCTCCGACGAGGAGCGCGAACAGGCGCGCCTCAACGATCTGCTCAGCAATCCATCTCGGCAGCGTCATCGCAAACAGAGCCAGGACGCAGATACCGAACGCGTGCTCAAGATTCTTCGCGCGCTGCCTTCCGCGTTTCAATACACATCCATGGGGCAGTCGAGCGAACTGGGCATGACAGTCGAGAAGTTCCGTTTCCAACCGAATCCCCGGTTTGACCCGCCCAATCTGGAGACTCTGGCGCTGACGGAAATGGCCGGTGAGCTTTGGATTGAACCGGCGCAGAAGCACATCGTGCGACTCGATGGGCACCTCATCCAGGACGTCAATTTTGGCTGGGGCATCCTCGGCCAACTCGACAAGGGCGGCTGGATTCGCATCGATCAGCGCGACGTGGGCGGCGGCCATTGGCGCATCACTCACCTGCAACTGGCGATGACGGGCCGCGTTGTGCTCAAAAGCAAATCGTTTAGCACAGACGAGGCCACCACCGATTTCACGCCCATCGCAACCACCACCACCTACACGCAGGCCGTTCAGCTGCTGCGCTCCGGCACACTCGTACAAGCACAGGCATCCCGCTGATCGCAGCACAAAAAGCAAACGGCCTGACCCGAAGGCCAGGCCGTTTGGAGGGATGCCCGCCGCTTACATCTTGGCGAAGACAATTGCCAGCGTGAACAGCGTGAGCGACTCAATGAGAGCAAGGCCCAGCACCAGGAAGGTGAAGATGCCCGCGCGCGTCCCAGGGTTGCGCGCCAGCGCCTCTACAGCAGAGCCGACGGCCCTGCCCTGGCCAAGACCGCACAGACCGGCTGCCAGACCCATGCCCAGGCCAGCGCCAATCGGCACCAGGTTCAGGGTGGTCGATCCGCCGTCCGCAAACGCAGGCACCGCAAAGCACAGCGCGGCCAGCGCAATAAACAGATACTGAAGTTTCCGCATATCTCTCCTGCTTCCCTTTGAATTGGCCGCCAGTGGGTGGTTGAGGCTCACCGTGCTGGCCCCCTCACGCTTGCGGTCGTCCGTGTGTACGGAGCGGAAGCGCTCTCCGTCGGAATTGTTTCCTCGCTTTGGACGAGGGTCGTTGCCCAAGAGCATCAGTGCTCGTGCGCGGTCGCCTGGGTCAGGTAAATCATCGTAAGGAGCATGAAAACGTAGGCCTGGATGATGGATACCAGAAAATGCAGCCCCAGAAAGGCCGAAGGCAGCGCCAAGGGCACAAGTGAAAAGAAGACCAGGGTGAGCAGATCGCTGGCAAGCATGTTGGCGTAAAGACGGATGGTCAGCGACATGACGCGAGCGAGGTGCGAGATGATCTCAATGGGAAACAAAAGCGGAGCCAGCCACCACAACGGCCCGGCAAAGTGCTTGAGATAGCCGATCGGCCCCTGCACGCGCACGCCGTGGAAGTTGTAGTAGAGGAAGGTCAGCACCGCGATGCCCAGCGGGACCACCGGTTGACTGGTCGGTGTGATGATGCCGGGAATCAGGCCCATGAAGTTATTGAGAACGACAAACAGAAAGATGCAGGTTACAAAGGCCTGGAATCGTTCATGGCCGTGACCGATGATCTGGCCGCCCTGGCTGCCGGTGAACTCGTG
>JAGWML010000197.1 GCA_028873155.1 Acidobacteriota bacterium | reverse complement strand
TGGCGACCCGACCGAAGAGTTGCTCTATCAGGCGCATGCGCAGCAGGCCGATCTGGTCGTGATGGGCGCGCACGGTACCACGGCATTTGCCGCCATCGCGCGCACTGGCATTGTCTACAAGACTCTTGCTCATGTGCATTGCCCTGTCATCACGCTGTCGCCGGCCATGCTGGAGGCGTGCGGCGTGACTTATGACAAGGAACACCCGGCTGAGGTCTTTCTAGCGGGAGTCTTTTAGACTCCGCACTCACCGGCAAGGACGTTGAGATTACCGGCACACCAACCGGACGCGCGCCGGGTGGGCTTGATAAAGATCAAGAAGCTCACCCGGCGGGGCGGACGATGAAGGTGTTGCATGCAGAGTCGCAGTGCTATCACGCGGGGTTCAGCGCCGGCGAGACTTACGCCCGCACTCCGAAACCGGGCAGAACACTCCTGTAATTCCCTTGCCTTCCGTGATGTCAAAGATGCGGTCCGCCGCAGGCAGCTTCACCGTCTCCTTCACACCATCTGGCCAGTGAATCTCTGCTACGCCTGCGTCTGTCGCGTCCCCCAGCCCGAAGTGCGGGCGCTGATCGTTGGATGAAATGTAGCTTCCGCCGCTCATCACGTCTTCGCGTTGCCGTATCCCATTCGCAGTCAGATACACCGTTGCTCCCACTGCATCCCTCGGGCCTTTCGGTCCACCAGTCAGCTTCAGTTCCACCCAATGATGCTTGTCCGGGTTTACATTCCGCAGCAGCACAGGGGGCCCGTCGATCGGGTTGATCACCACATCCACCTTGCCATCGTTGAACAGATCTCCGAATGCTGCTCCGCGCCCTGACGTGAGCGTCGCCAACCCTGATCCCTTCACCGGCGGCACGTAGGCGAACTTCCCATCGTGTAGATTGCGGAAGAGCAGCGGCCGCTCGGCAAATGTCGTGCCCCAGTCATGCTGGTCCACCTGCGGATACACATGGCCGTTGATCATCAGGATGTCTTTCCAGCCATCGTTGTCGTAATCGATAAAGCCGTCGCCCCAGCCCACAAACGGCACAGCCGCCTGCGTAATGCCCGCCTGCTCCCCCACCTCGGTAAAGCTAGCGTCGCCGTCGTTGTGATAGAGCGCCTTGTAGTCGTCGGAGAAGTCCGTCACCAGCAGATCGACAAGGCCGTTGTTCATGTAGTCGCCCACGGCCAGGCCCATCGACGCAATCTCGCGTCCTTCATTGTTCAGCGCAAATCCTGAGACATAGCTCTGGTCCTCGAAGGTTCCATCGCCCTTGTTGATATAGAGATAGTTGGGCACCGAGTCGTTGGCCACCAGAAGGTCCGGCTTACCGTCGTTGTTCACATCCACAAAGATCGACGTGAAGCCGTAGTAGGCGTCCTTGTCCGCGACGCCCGCCTGCACGCTCACATCCGTGAACGTCCCATCCCCGTTGTTGTGGAAGAGATGGTCCGGCTCGCCGGGCAGTCCGTGCGGTCCACACATCACCTTGAATCCGTGCAGTTGGCAATAGGCAAAGGGCACTTCGCCCGTGTCTGAGTCCGGCTGGTGGTTCAGATCGTAGTGCACGTAGCCTGAGACAAACAGATCCAGCCGTCCGTCACCGTCGTAGTCGCCCCAGGTCGCGCCGTCGCTCCAGTTGCCCAGCGTCACGCCCGCCTTCTCCGCCACATCGGTAAACGTGCCGTCGTGATTATTGCGGTAGAGACGGTTCTTGCCAAAGTTGCACACGAAAATGTCCGGCCAGCCGTCATTGTCAAAGTCCCCGATGGCCACGCCAAAGCCCCAGCGGTCATTCGTCACGCCCGCTTGCTTCGCAACGTCGGTAAACGTGCCGTCGTGGTTGTTGTGGAAGAGCGCGGCATGAGGCGGAGTGGTCTTGCCTGTCAGCGCGTCGTATGTGGACCCGTTCACAAGATAGATATCCAGCCAGCCATCATTGTCGTAGTCGATGAGCCCCACGCCCGAGCCGTCGGTCTCCAGAATGTATCTCTTCTGCGCTGTGCCCATCACGTGCTTCCAGCGGGCCAGGCCGGATGCCTTGCTCACGTCTTCAAAGATCATCGGGCCCTTGTCCACAAAGCCGCCCGCCGTGATCGGCCTCTTTTGCTCGTCATAGACCGGCGCAAAGGTTCCGGCCGATGAAATGCCGCCCATCGCCGAAGGCTGCTGCGGTTCCGGCTTCTGTGCGCTGAGGTGCGCGGCTGCGACAATGTAGACGACTGCGGCGACCCATGCCGCCACGTCGGCCAAGCGCTTACGCAGCAGGCAAAGTGAAACTCCGTTGCGCACTCCGTCTCCTCTAACGCAGTCGCGCATCACCGTGCCGCGACGGCTGGCGCCTTCGGGTCCGCGCACGGCTTGCCCTGGCACAAGGCGCCCGTGATGCCCTTGCCCTCTTCGATCGTGTAAATTCGATCCCCGGCCGGCAGCTTCACGATCTCCTTCGCCCCTGAGGGCCAGTGGATCTCAGCCTCGCCCGCATCTGTCGCGTCGCCCAGGCCGAAGTGCACCCGCCGGTCATTCGCTGAGATGTAGCTGCTGCTCGCCAGCACATCCTGCCGCATCCGCATGCCGTTGGCCGTCAGATAGACCGTCGCGCAGGTCGCATCCAGCGGGCTCTTGCGGCCGTTCGCAGGATTCGTTCCTCCCACCAGCTTCAACTCCACCCAGTGGTGCTTGTCCGCATTCACATTCCGCAGCAGGGCCGGCGGCCCATCAATCGGGTTGATGACCACATCAATCTTGCCATCGTTGAACAGGTCTCCAAACGCCGCGCCGCGCGCCGGAATCACATCCGCAAGCCCTGTGCCCATCACCGCCGGTACGTTCTGGAACCGCCGTTCCTTCGGCCCATCTGGCACGTTGTGAAACAGCAGTGGCCGCTCTGCCCACGTCGTGCCCCAGTCATGCTGGTCCACCTCGGGGTAGACATGCCCATTGACCTCAAACAGATCCAGCCAGCCGTCATTGTCATAGTCGAGGAACCCATCACCCCAGCCCACAAACGGAATCGTGGTCTGCGCAATGCCGGCCTTGTAGCTCACGTCGGTGAAGCTCACGTCTCCATCGTTGTGAAAGAGCACCTTGTAGTCGTCTCCGAAGTCCGTGACAAAGAAGTCAATCTGGCCGTTGTTCTCGTAGTCGCCCGCGGCGATTCCCATCGACGCAATCTCGCGCCCATCTTTGTTCAGCGCAAAGCCTGAGACGTAGCTCTGATCGTCAAAGGTCCCATCTCCCTTGTTGATGTACAGGAAGTTCGGCTCCGAATCGTTGCCAACCACCAGGTCCGGCTTGCCGTCGCCGTTGATGTCGACAAAGATCGCCGTAAACCCGTAGTACTTGTCCTTGTCTTCCACACCGGCCTTTACGGTGACATCTGTAAAGGTCCCGTCTCCATTGTTGTGGTAGAGATGGTCCGGCTCACCTGGCAGGCCGCGCGGCCCGCAGTTTACATTGGCTCCGCGATACAGGCACGAGGCATACCCCACTGCCTTCGTCCCGGCAATCGGCAGATTGCTTCGGTCAAAGTGCACGTAGCCCGTAACGTAGAGGTCCAGCTTGCCGTCGCCGTCGTAGTCGCCCCAGGCTGACCCCGGCGTCCAGTTGTCCGTGTTGAAGCCGGCCTTGGGCGCCACATCCGTAAACGTCCCGTCGTGGTTGTTGTGGTAGAGCCGGTTCTTGCCGTAGTTGCCGACATAGATGTCGGGCCAGCCGTCGTTGTCATAGTCGGCCACGGAACAGCCATAGCCCCAGCGGTCGTTCGTCACCCCCGCCTTGTGCGCCACCTCGGTGAACGTCCCGTCGTGGTTGTTGTGAAACAGCGCCGCGTGCGGCGATTCCTCTTTGCCGTCCAGCGAATCGAAGGTCGCGCCGTTCACCAGATAGATATCGAGCCAGCCATCATTGTCGTAATCCAGCAGGCATACCCCAGAGCCGTTCGTCTCGACGATGAATCTCTTCTCGGGCGTGCCCATCTTGTGCGTCCAGCCGGCGAGGCCCGCCTGTTTCGTTACATCCTGGAAGACAATCGGGCCTTTCTCGACGAACCCGCCTGCTGTAATCGGCCGCTTCAGCTCGTCGTATTGCGCGGGAGCCGCCACGCCCGCAGCAATGCCGCTGCTCATGCCCTGCTGGCTCTGCGGCTGCGCAGGCGGCGCCTGTTGCGCTCGCCCCAATGGATGGAAAAGAAATAGGTTGGCTACAAGAACTCCGCAGCCCGCGGCACGCAAAGACAAGGCGTAATACTCCCCTTCGGATTGAAGTGTATCGCACCGGCACTTGGCTCTGCCGCCGTTCCAGGCACATCCACTCGCGTTTAGGCCCGGTGTTCGCCCCTGCGCAACGGGAGTGGCGCAGCGCCCTCGCCGGGCGTATACTTGCGCCATCAGCGGGGCGTTCGGCGCCCACGCAGCAAGTGAGGTGTGTCTTCCACAAGGACAACGGCTCACTCACATTGGACCTGCCCTCCTCAGGGACTGCCAGTTGGCGCGCGGTGGTGCGCGTGCTTCGAAGTCCCGTGGATGTTATCAGTTGCGTCGTTTATCCCACCCGCTGTGCTCTTTGCGGCCACTTCCTGCCGCACTTCCTTTCTGCTCCCATTTGTGAAACTTGCTGGTTTGAGATTCCGGCAGCATCCGGCTCTGCCTGCCACCGGTGCGGCGATGCCCTCTCCGTTCCTGCCGGCTCAGAGGTCGCCCTCTGCCGCACCTGCCGCCTCGCTCCGCCCCCCTTCGAGCGAGCCGTCGCCTCCGCAATCTATGACGGCCGCATGCGCGACGCCATTCACGCCTTGAAGTACCGCAGGCTCAAGCCTGCCGCTCGTCCCCTCGGCCGTTTGCTCGCTGCCGCAATCGCGCAACTCGCGGACCAGGCCCCAACCGAGATGCTGGTCGTTCCTGTTCCGTTGCATCGCTCCAAGCTCCGCGGACGCGGCTTCAACCAGGCTCGCTCTCTCGCAGTCGAAGCGCTGAAATGGCTCCGCAGCTCGCATCCCAACTGGAAGCTCTCTCTTGCGCCCGCCACGCTCTTGCGTCAGCGCGCAACGGAGAGCCAGGCCGGACTCACTCCCCGCCAGCGCCGTCTCAATCTCCGCGGAGTCTTCCGCGTCTCTGACGCCGCCGCGGTCGCCGGCAACGACGTGCTGCTGATTGACGACATCCTGACCACCGGCGCAACGGCCCGCTCTGCGGCCAAGGCACTGCTCGAGGCAGGCGCGCGCTCCGTCTGGGTGGCGACGCTCGCCCGCGCCCGCCGCCACACGCCCATCCACTCCGGTTCGACCGTCCCGTTCGCAGCAGGCGCACGAGCCGATCAATCGAAATCCGTTCACCCGCAACCCGCAAGCATGTTCGCGCAGGACCAACCATCTTTTGAATGAGGGGAAAAGAGATGTCGCTGGGAAAAGCCATGATTCATGCACGCAAGCAAAAGTCCATCGCCCGGGCCACCGCGCACGCCGCCGAGCACGGCGCCGCGCAGCAGAGCGTTCAGCCCAGCCACATGCTGCAGATGCCGGTGCTGGTGCTCAACGCATCCTATGAGCCCATCAACATCTGCGGCGCGCGCCGCGCCCT
>JAGWML010000196.1 GCA_028873155.1 Acidobacteriota bacterium | reverse complement strand
CGATTCAGGTCCCATTTTTGTGCGCAATGCCGCTGGTCAGATCGGGCTCACGAATTGGCACTTCAACGCCTGGGCCAAGTATCCAGACTGGCATCTCGACGATCAGATGCCAGGCCGCGTCCAGGAACTTCTTGGCCTGCCTGCGTGGCAGCCGGCGGTGGAACTAGGCGACGGGCCGCGACGGCTCGTCCTCGAAGGCGGCTCCATCGACACGAACGGGCAGGGCATCCTGCTCACGACAGAAGAGTGCTTGCTCAGCGAAGTGCAGCAGCGCAACCCAGGAGTCAGTCGCAGGCAGATGGAGCAGGCTTTCCATGATTATCTAGGAATCGAGCAGGTCATCTGGCTCGATCGAGGAGTGGCGGGCGACGATACGCACGGTCACGTGGATGACATCACCCGTTTCGTCGGGCCGGAGACGATTGTGACCGCAGTCGAGCCGGATACAAGCGATGCGAACCACGCACCGCTGGCTGAAAACCTCAAGCGGCTGAAGGCCTCGCGCACGCTGGATGGGAAACCGTTCACGCTTGTCGAACTCCCGCTACCGCGTCCTGTCGTGTTTCGGGGGCAGAGGCTGCCGGCGAGTTATGCCAATTTCTACCTGGCGAATGGGCTGGTGCTGGTGCCAACATTCCATGACCCCAACGACCGCATCGCGCTGAACACGCTGGCTGAGGTCTTCCCGGACCGCGAGGTCATCGGCATCCACTGCGTTGACTTGATCTGGGGGCTGGGCGCGCTGCACTGCATGACGCAGCAGCAGCCAGCCGCGCTACCATCGAGGCCATGATTTCCGATCTCGACGCTATGCAGGCTGCGCTGGCCGAGGCCCAAGAGGCTGCAGCCGAGGGCGAAGTGCCCATCGGCGCCGTCGTGGTCTATGGAGGCGAAGTGATTGCGTGGGGGCAGAACCGCGTGCTGCGCAATGTGGACCCGACGGCCCATGCCGAGATCATCGCGCTGCGCGAGGCGGCCAAGGTGCTGGGCAATTACCGCCTCAACGGCTGCACGCTTTTCGTGACGCTGGAGCCTTGTACGATGTGCGCGGGGGCGATGATTCACGCGCGATTGGACAGGCTTGTCTTTGCTGCGGCCGACCCCAAGGCCGGAGCCTGCGGATCGGTCCTGTCGGTCCTGAACCATCCCCAGCTCAACCACCAGTTGCAGGTGGAGCAGGGCATTCTAGCCGAGGAAGCAGGCACGTTGCTGCGCAGCTTCTTTCGCGAGCGGCGGTAGGGCCTATCTCCGCGTCAGGACCCGAATCCTCGCCGCCTCCTGCGGCCACTTGGCAATCAGCTCGTCGGCGCTGGCTTGCGGTAATCGGCAAAGTCAAAGCCGGGGGTGACGGTGCAGCCCATCAGCGCAACTTGTCCAGTGCCGATGAGGCGCGTGCCCTGCCACACACCAGCAGGGACAACGATCTGGACCTGCTGGCCAGCCTGCAAATCTGGTCCAAGAGTGAAGACGGCGGAGCTGCCATCCGGGTAGAGCTGCAGCATTTCGACGGGGTCGCCGAGATAGAAGTGAAAGATCTCGTCTGAGTCGAGGACGTGCATCTCGGAGAATGTTCCCGGCTCCAGCAGGTAGTAAATCGCCGTGCGGGCGGCGCGCTGGCCGCGAGGTAGAACAATGCTCGCAGCCGAGGTGTAAGTGCGGCGGTAGGAGCCGCCTTCGATGGGATGCGGGCTTAACTGGAGCAGCTTTTTGATCTCGCCGGCTGTCATCCCCATCGATGGTAGCAGCGTGGACCCAGTAGAATGGAGCTATGAAAGTGCAGGTGTATACGGCTGCGTGGTGCCGGGATTGCCGGGCCGCAAAGCAATTTCTGGAGACACACGGGATTGCTTACACGGAGATCAACGTGGACGAGGACCCGGCGGCTTCCGATGAGGTCATGCGCCACGTGGGCAAGCGGGCCATTCCTCAGTTGGTGATTGATGGCGAGTGGTTCCAGCCCTACAAGCCGGGCAGGGGGCTGCTCTATGACGAGATGCACCAGCGCCTTGGAATTCCGCGGGCATGAAGCTGTTTCCAACGTAGAATCATGGTTTGGCGCGGAGTGTGGTTGCTGCCGCGCGCAGGAGTCTCCGCTTGATTGATCGTTACACGCGCCCGGCGATGGGGCAGATCTGGACCGAAGAGAACAAGTACCGCTGCTGGCTGCAGGTGGAGGCGGCGGCGAGCACAGTGCTGGCGGAAGATGGCGTGATTCCTAAAGCCGCGGCGGAGGCGATTGCGACCAAGGCCAGTTTTTCGGCGGCGCGTATTCAGGAGATTGAAGCCGAGGTACGGCACGACGTCATCGCGTTTACCACCGCGGTTGCCGAATCGCTAAAGAGCCAGGGGCTGGACGCGGAGTCGCGCTGGCTGCACTACGGGCTGACGTCCAACGACATTGTGGACACGGCGCAGGCGCTGCAAGTGAAGGAATCCTCGGCGCTGATTCGCGCAGGGCTGACGGGGCTGCTGGCCGTGCTGAAGCGTCGGGCGCTTGAATTCAAGCACACGCCGACGATTGGCCGGACGCATGGGATTCATGCGGAGCCGACAACCTTTGGGTTGAAGCTGCTGAACTGGTACGCGGAGATGGAGCGGAACCTGGCGCGCTTCGACGCGGCAGCAGAAGACATGCGTGTGGGCAAGCTGTCAGGAGCGGTTGGAACCTTTGGTCACCTGAAGCCAGAGCACGAGGAGCGGATTTGCGCGCGCCTCGGATTGAAGCCTGCTCCCGTGGCGACGCAGGTGATTCAGCGCGACCGGCACGCGGCATATATCTCCACGCTGGCACTCATCGGCAGCACGCTGGACAAGATTGCCGTGGAGATGCGCCACCTGCAGCGCACCGAGGTGCGCGAGGCACAGGAGTACTTCAGCGAGAAGCAGAAGGGCTCCTCGGCGATGCCGCACAAGAAGAACCCCATCACCAGCGAGCAGATCAGCGGGCTCGCGCGGGTGATTCGAGGCAATGCGCAGGCGGCGTTTGAAAACGTGGCGCTCTGGCACGAGCGGGATATTTCGCACTCGTCGGTGGAGCGGGTTATTTTTCCGGACTCGACCATCCTGGTGGACTACCTGCTCGCGATGACGACGGACCTGATAGACCGGCTGCTGGTCTATCCCGAGCGCATGAAGAAGAATCTCGAAAGCACAGGGGGCCTCATCTTCAGCGGGCAGTTGCTGCTGGATCTGGCCGAGGCCGGAATGTTGCGCGAAGATGCGTACAGGCTGGTGCAGGCTCACGCAATGCGCGCATGGAAAGAGGACCTGAACTTCCACGACGAAGTGGCGCGGGACGCGAAGATTACTGCGCTGCTGAGCGAGGAGAAGCTGGCGCGGACGTTCGACTACACGCGGCAGCTTGGCAACGTGAACGTGATTTTCAAACGAGTGCTCGGGGAGTGAAAGACAGCTACTAGCTGCTAGCTTTTAGCTCCTAGCTACCGGTCGCAGCGGGAGGTAGCGTATGACTGAACTTGAGATTAAGTACCTCAAAAACAACATCGACAAAGCGGTCGAAATCGAAACAACTGACGGCGAGCGGCTTATCGCAAAAGTCCTATTCGTCACTGATAATGAGGAATACGGTGAACACGACCTGCTCTATGAGGTGGTTTCCTCAAACATGCTTGACTCCTATGCACACCTCGAAAATGCCGGCGGCTACGTATTGGATTTCGACAAGATTCTGGCGGTAAGACCGCTCTTTGATCTGAGTACACAGATGCCCAAAGCTAGCGGCTTGGAAGGTAAATCCGAATGAACCAGATACCCGATCAGGCTGCGGAGCGCGTGCTGGGGACCATTCGGGAGGCGGTTCATCAGGTCGAAGAGGGACATGCGGCAGATGCAGCGCAGACGATGAAGGCGCTGGTCGATGAGTTTCCCGATGCGTCGCTTGTGCACAGCTACGCCGCATGGGCGCTCTCGCAGGCGGGCAGTCACCGCGAGGCCATGGAGCACGGCAGAGTCGCGGTGAGGTTGTCGCCGGAGTCAGAGATGTCGTCCATTATGCTGTTTCGGGTATTGTGGAGCGCGGGCGAGCATGGCCAGGCCTTTGATGAGATGAAGCGGCTGGAGAAGTACGGGCACTCAGAAGAGTACGCGCAGTTAATGCAGGAATGGAACGAGGGCAAGCCCACGGAAGAGCCGGCCAACGAGGAATGAGGCGCGCGGAATGGAAGGCATGAATCTCACAGTTGCGATCACGGGCGCGTCGGGTGTGGTGTTTGGCCGGGCGCTGCTGACGGCGCTGGAGGGCGATGCGCGGGTGGCGCGCGCGCATCTGGTGACGTCAGAGAACGCGCTGCGCGTGATCGCCGAAGAGTTGGGAATCTCCGGCCGCAATGACCTGCTGGAGAAGCTGCTGGGGCACACGCCCGCGAAGACGCAGCAACACGCCGATGCGAATATCGGCGCGTCGATTGCGAGCGGCAGTTATCCGTCCAACGGCATGATCGTGCTGCCGTGCTCCATGGGCACGCTTGCGGCGATTGCGAATGGGCTGGCGGATTCGCTGATTGCACGGGCCGCTGACGTGACGCTGAAGGAGCGCAGGCCGTTGATACTCTGTGTGCGCGAGACGCCCTTCAATCGGATCCACCTGCGCAATATGGCGCTGGCTGCAGAGGCGGGCGCGGTCATCTTTCCGGTGATTCCGGCGTTCTACAATCGGCCGACAGATTCAACGGAGATGGCGCGGCAGTTTGTGAGCCGCGTGCTGGCGCACATCGGGCTGCCGCAACCGGGCGCGTACGTCTGGAAGCCGGACGAATAGTGGTGCTCAGGCTTAGACGACTTCGGTCAAGAGATTGACTTCTGGCGGGCCCTGCATCAGGGGCTTAGATTTCCCAAAGATCTCTGTGAAGTGTTTGCTGGCGGCGTGGGCGTCGAGATGTTGCTGGCTCTCCCAGAGCTCATTGAAATAAAACAAGCCGGGGATATTGGACTCGAAGAGTTCGTAGTAGATGCAGCCGGCCTCAGCGCGCGTAGGCGCCACCATTCCGCGCAAGAGCGCTTTCAGTTCTTCGACCTTTCCTTCGCGTGCGACGGCTCGGGCAATGACGCGTACGTGGGCCATGTCAGATTCTCCTTGGGGTGATGTGCAGATTCTATTGTGTCGCCGACGGGTCAATCAGTGTGAGTCCGGTGACCGGGTCGGGAGTGCGGTGCATGGCATTAGGCTCGACCGTGACCATGACTTCCAGTGTCGGGCAGACATCGGCCTCCAGCACGTGACCGCCGCGCGTGGCGCCATCGGGAAGACCAACGACCATGTGCGTATGTACAGCAGGTTTGCCATTGCTCAGGGCAAGATCGCCGACCATGGAGAGCACCTCAATCTGCTGATGCAGGGTGGTCTGCCGGTACATCTTGCGGGTGGGGTCGAACCAGGCGAGGCGTGCGCCTCTGAGAGCGCCGATTGCCGTGAAGTGCGCTGCGGTGACGTGATATTGCCGCGCGAACTCGTAGAGGCCGGAGTAGGCGTCGTCACCGGTGTGGAAGATGACAGCGTAGGTCTTTTCGGCGCCGCTTTCGCTGAGCAACTGGATCTCCATGCCGGGCGCGGTGCCATGTGGTCCTGTCTGTGCAGGCGCGATCCATACGACTTCCT
>JAGWML010000195.1 GCA_028873155.1 Acidobacteriota bacterium | reverse complement strand
GAGCCGATTCCTGAGGGCTTCAGGATGAGCGCGCATGCGCCGAGCGGGAACTCCGCTCCGTACAAGCTGCTGGGCGTGTATGGGCAGCCGGTGGAGACGACAATTGACTTTGTGCTGCCGAACCGTCGGACGGAGATGATTCGCTGCGGGGAGAAGTGGTTCAGCAGCCTGACGACGGTGACGCCGGTGACGGCCTCGACGTGCAGGATTGATGTGGTCGCGGCGTGGAATGTGTTTTACCACGTGCCGTTTGTGACGCCGGTGGCGAAGTTCTTTGGCGCGAAGTTTGTGCGGCAGGATCAAGTGACGATGATGCAGCAGGCGGAGGGGTTGAAGCACAACCCGAGCCTGATGCTGATTGACGATGCAGACAAGCCGGCGAAGTGGTACTTCGCGCTGAAGCAGGCGCGGCTGGATGCGGCGGCGAGAGATTTCCAGGTCTCAGAAGCGAGACCTGGGGCACCCAGGCATCCGATGGATGGGCCGGTGGAGTTGCACTGGCGCAGCTGAGACTGGCCGCGTGATGCCGCCTCGACCAATCTGCACAAGGCGCTAACTCGTGTTTGCGGACGCGTGTTAGCATCGGTGCTCATGTCGATCTATGTGCTGATTCATGGTGCCTGGCATGGTGGCTGGTGCTGGCGCAAAGTTGCGCCCATCCTTGAGGCCGCTGGACACACTGTCCTGACTCCCGATTTACCTGGTCATGGCGACGACAAGACGCCGACCGCGGCGGTAACGCTGCAAAGCTATACTGATCGGATTTGCGCGGTAGCCGGCGCACAAGCGGAGCCCGTGATTCTGCTGGGGCATAGCATGGGCGGGGTGGCGATTACGCAGGCTGCTGAGAACTGCCCGGACAAGGTGGAGGCGCTGGTGTACATGTGCGCATTTCTGCCGCGCAATGGTGACTCCCTGCTTACCTGGGCGCAGCAGGACGCGGGAAGCATGGTGAACCGGACGACGATGGAACCGCGGGGAGACGGAACCTTCGACTTCAGCAGAGAACACTGCCGTGAGGCCTTCTACGCGCTGTGCGCGGATGAAGATGTTGCATTTGCGCAATCGCGGCTTGTGGCCCAGTCAGGCGCGCCCTTCGGGGCGCCGGTCGAAACCACGCCAGAGCGCTCGGGCCGCATTCCCCGCTATTACATTGAGTGCGCCTATGATCGCGCCATCACGCTGCCGATCCAACGTGAGATGCAGAAGCATTCACCCTGCCGCAAGACGTTCGTCATCGACACGGACCACTCGCCGTTCTTTTCCGCCCCGCAGGAGCTTGCGGAGATTCTTCTGGAAATCGAAGGCATGTGAGAAGCGCTCTACACGGCGACCGGGATTACACGCGCGACCGTTAGCACAGTGATGTCGTCGTCCTGGCCGAAGGCCTGGGCGGCCTGTGCGATGGACTCCGCTGTACGGCCGGCGAGGGCGGCGGTTCGCTCAAAGCCGAAGAGCTCCCCGGATTGATTGCGCGCCTCAACGACTCCGTCGGTCAGCAGGGTGAGCTTGTCGTCATGGCTCGCCTGGAAGGTGAATTCGCAGTAGTGGGTCTCCGCGGCGAGGCCGAGCGGGAGATTGTTTTCGCAGGCCAGTTCTTTTCCGTTGAGATAGGGGGGGATGTGGCCGGCGTTGGCGGCGGTGCATGTGCCGTTGGGGCTGGCATGGAGGATGAGGCAGGTGGTAAAGCCTCCATGGTTGCGGCCGAGGATGCGGCGGTTGAGCCCGGCGAGAAGCTGCGCGGGGCTGGTGGTGGTTTCGGCGAGCGCGTTGAAGGCTCCCACCAGCAGCGAGACCATCATGGCGGCGGGCATGCCTTTGCCGCTCACGTCTCCGATGGCGATGAGGACGCTGCCATCCGGACGGGGAAGAATCTGGTAGAAATCGCCGCCTACTTCTCCGTAGGGCTTGTAGACGGATTCGATGTTGAAGCCTGGAGTGGCGGGTGCGACCTCGGGAATGAGGACCTGCTGCACGGCGCGGCCGGCGGCTAGTTCGGCAGCCATCCGCATCTTGTCGCGGCGGTCGCGAATCAGGTCGCGCACGAAGACGGCAAGGATGACGGACCCCAGCAGGATCACGACGACGACAGGGTAAGGCCAGTCCCAACCATCCAGGATGACGGCCCCTCCGATGCCGGTGAGGTGTTGGAAGCTGCTGGAAAGCGGCATGCGCACCAGGAAGTAGCCGAGGAAGACCCAGGCAATCACTCTGTTGGTGGATTTGCCCTGGCGGAAGCCCTGGATGACCAGGATGAACAGCGCAACTTCGGAGAAGACGATGGGCCACTCCCGCACAAGGGCCATGGCGGAAAACCAACCGGCGATGCCGGCAAAGAGATAGATGGGCCAGAAGTATCGCGTCCAGCGGCGGTTCCGGATTCGCATCGCTTCAGCGGCAATTTCGACGAGCACAACGACGGTGATGGATCTCACCGTCCAGGTGGAACCGTGGAATCCGAAGTAGGGCGAGAAATTGTCCACGGCAACTAGGGCAATAAAGATGCCCATGTTGCGAAAGATGCGGAAATCGGGCGCCGCACGCCAGAGCGCGAGGTAAGCCGTCGCCAGCGAGCACAGCAGAACAGCAAGGATGAGGTTGGGCGTATGCTGCAACTGCTCGGAGGGCGACAAGGGTGTGAAGATTTGCTGCAGGAGGGGCAGGGATGCGTCGAGGATCAGGGTTGCCGTCATGCGAGCACCATCGCTTTGAACGCGGGAATGAAGGCGACGTCACGAGCTGGTCCTGGGAGGCACCGCGCGCGCAACCACCCGCAGGTGCGCGGGAAGCGCAGCGGGAGCGGCAGGGGAAGATTGTTCATGCAATTGCGAATTGTATGACAAGGGCGAGCAGCCGGGGCGATCATTCTCTGCGCGGGGCGTCGTCTCTGGTCTCGGAAGCAGGGAGTGAGGCAGCAGCTCGTTGATGAACCGCCGCCGAACCTTCGACTGAGTTGGGCGCAGAAGTCGCGCCAAACGTTGCTGAGGATGACAGCCGCTTTTGTGGTGCGAGGGTGCGACTCAGGACGCTAGGCGGATGACGATTCGTCCGTGGCGTTGTCGCCATCGTTCTGTACTTCGTCGCCCTCGACGGAGATGCGAAGGGAGCGGAGGAAGTTGACGTCGCTGTGGGTAAAGGGGCCGGCGTCGGCGGCGCCGTCGGTGAGCTGGTCAGAGGCCGCTTCGTCTTCGGTGACTTCATTGAGTCCGATGGTGGCCTCGAGCATGAGGAGGACATCGAAGCCATGCTTGCGGATGTCCTGGACGACGCCGGCGATCTGCTCGCTTTCGATGACGGATTCGTGGATGGCTTCTCCGAGTTGCTGGATGAGTTCGCGCAGTCGAACGTCGCGGCGGGATGCCAAGGGTTACCTCCGGTGTGGCGCCGGCGCGATGGAGAGGCGCGGGAGCACTCAGGTTCTCACTACATTACTGCCAATGGCCGCCGGGGGCAACAGGTGCGGAGCGGGACCGGGTCGAGCACTGCTACCATCATATCGAAATGAGACCGGAGAAGATTGGGCGCGTGCTGGGCGTGGGTTTGCGCGTGGCGGGGCGCGTGGCAAGCGAGCGGATGAGCGGGACGGCGACGGTTGCGGCTGCGCAGAGTGCGGGCGCGACGAGCCGCGGCGCGGTTGAGGCGGGACGGGCCGCACGCAGCACAGGCAAGGGCGTGGTGCGCGGAGTGGGCGGGTTTCTGCGGCCGTTTCAGCGCGTGGGCGGGACGATCTGGCTGGAAGTGACGGGCGTGTTCTTTCTTCTGCCGGTGCTGGTGTTTGCGCCGACGCTGTGGCGCACGCGGATGAGCTGGGAGCACGGGCCCGATCACCGGATGTTTGTGGCGGCGGCGATTGTGGTGGCAGTGTTTTTCTACCTGGGCGTGACGTCTTTCTGGCGTGCGCGGCGGCGGTAGAAGCGGGCGGCGTGGATGTCGACGGGGCGGGTGAAGTGCCAGATGGCGAGAGCGAGAGCCAGCACGCCGAGCGTGTACGCGACGACTGCAAGGTGGCCGGTGTGGATGTGCCAGCCGCGATAGAAGGCAAAGGCTGCGGCGAGAAGCAGGACGATTCCGCGAGGATGGCTCATGGTGTGCGAAGGCGCGTGGCGCTTTTGGATGCGATGGAATGCGCGGGTTGACCCTGCGGCGGCGCGCTGCCTAATGTGAGTAAGAGTACCGCAGAACAAGGAGAGAGACGATGAGCAGTTCTGCAAACAGTTCCGCAGTGGCGCAGCCTGCGCTGAAGAAGACTGCATTGAATGCCACGCATCGCGCGATGAAGGCGAAGATGGTGGACTTTGGCGGATGGGATATGCCGGTGGAGTATCCCGGCAATGGCGGCGGGCTGATTGCCGAACATGTGGCGGTGCGCACGGGCGTGGGGCTGTTTGACGTGAGCCACATGGGCGAGATTCAGTTTCGCGGACCGGGGTCGCTGGCGGCGGTGCAACGGATCACGATGAACGACGCGGCGCGGCTGAAGGATGGGCAGGCGCACTACTCCGCGCTGCTGACGCCGCAGGGGACGTTTGTGGACGACATCCTGGTGCACCGGCTGGGCGAGAACGATTATCTGCTGGTGGTGAATGCGGGGACGAAGGACAAGGACTTTGCGTGGATGCGGCAGCAGGTGGGCGGAATGCCGGGGATTCATCTGAGCGATTACTCGAGCTACTACTCGCAACTGGCGGTGCAGGGGCCGAGGGCGCTGGAGACGCTGAAGAAGCTGACGAAGGTGGAACTGGCGGCGATCAGGAATTACTGGTTCACATGGGGCACGGTGGCGGGCGTGGCGAATGTGCTGATTGCGCGGACGGGCTACAGCGGCGAGGACGGGTTCGAGTTGTATCTGCCGGCGGACGAAGCGACGACGGTGAAGATGTGGGAGGCGCTGCTGGAGGCGGGCGCGGAGTTTGGCATCCGGCCGTGCGGGCTGGGCGCGCGGAACACGCTGCGGCTGGAGGCGGGCATGAGCCTGTATGGGCACGAGATCAGCGACGAGATCAACGTGCTGGAGGCGGGACTGGAGCGCTGGCTGAAGCTGGACAAAGGATCTTTTATTGGACGGGATGCATTGCTGGCTGTCCAGAGCAGTGGCGGACCGAAGCGCAGGATTGTGGGACTGGAGATGGTGGAGCGCGGGATTGCGCGGGATGGGTACTCCGTTTTTGATGCGGCCGGGCGGCAGATTGGCGTGGTCACGTCGGGATCGCCGGCGCCGTTTTTGAAGACGAACATTGCGATGGCGCTGGTGGAGGCGGGCGCGGCGGCGATGGACGAGATGGTGGTGGAGTGCCGCGGGAATCGCGTACGCGCGAAGCGGGTAGCGCTGCCGTTTTACAAGCGGGGAAAGTAAGCGCTGCAGCGGATTATTCGGCCGGTGCCTTCTCTGACTTCGCGGTGGATTGGACGGCGGAGAGGACGAAGCGGCGGAATTCCTGCGCGAGGCCCTGCGGGCCGGGGCTGGAGGCGTGGGCGATGAGGAAGTCGCGGCGGATGCGGAGGCCTTCGACCTGCACGACCTTGAAGCTCTTGCCGCTGCGAGCGTCTTTGGCGATGGCCCAGCGGGAGATGAAGCCCGCGCCGAGGCCGGCCTCGACGGCGGATTTGATGGCCTCAGTGGAATCGAGTTCCATGGCGATGCGGAGCGCGGCGCGCTTGATGTGATGGCGT
>JAGWML010000194.1 GCA_028873155.1 Acidobacteriota bacterium | reverse complement strand
AACCTGGCCTTGAGTGCCACTTCCTGGCGCCAGCCTTCTGCGCTATTGATCCTCTAAGCATCCATGGAGAGAATGCGCGCGGGCGATGGAGTTTTCCGTTGTCTGCGCGTCCTGTGCTCACCTATGCTGGTCAGGCGCCGCTTACCCAATTCCCCGCGGCGCAGTGGCACGAGGTCGATGGATTGGCATGAATAAGCGAGAGTTTCTGAAAACCACGGGAGCAGTAGTGGCGTCGAGTATGGTTTCCCGATTTTCCTCCGCAGAGCCCGCCGCACCGCGCGAGAACTGGGCGGGCAACATCACCTACAGCACCGACCACCTGCACACTCCCGCCACTGTGGACGAGGCCCGCGCGGTGGTGAAGAGCTGCGATGCGCTGCGGGCACTGGGCACGCGCCACTCCTTCAATACGATTGCCGACAGCACCCACAATCAAATTTCGCTCAAGCAGCTCCAGGACATCAACCTCGACGATAAAGCGCAGACCGTGACGGTCGGAGCGGGTGTCACATACGGTGTGCTGGCGCCCGTCATCGATGCGCGGGGCTACGCTCTGCACAATCTCGCTTCGCTGCCGCACATCTCCGTGGCCGGCGCCATTGCTACGGCGACGCATGGCTCGGGAATCAAAAACGGCAACCTGGCGACGCCCGTCACGGCGCTTGAGTACATCACCGCGGACGGCGAGGTGCGCCATCTCTCGCGCGAGAAGGACGGAGATGCGTTTCTCGGCGCTGTTGTCGGCATGGGCGCGCTGGGCATTGTCACGCGCGTGACGCTCCGCCTGCAGCCAACCTATCAAGTGGCACAGACCGTCTACCGGAATCTTTCATTGGATCATCTCGAACACCACTTCGATGAGATCTTCGGCGCAGGCTACAGCGTGAGCCTTTTCACGGACTGGCAACAGCATCGCGCCACGCAGGTGTGGGTCAAGCGGCGTCTGACGCCGGGCGAGAACGTCGAATGGCCGAATCCGTTCTTCGGCGCAGCGCGCGCAACTGAAGATCTGCATCCCATTGAAGGGCACCCCGCCGAGAGCTGCACAGAGCAACAAGGCATTCCGGGGCCGTGGTACGAACGGTTACCGCACTTTCGCATGAACTTCACGCCGTCCAGCGGGCGCGAGTTGCAGACGGAGTACTTCGTTCCGCGCGAGCATGGCTATCAGGCCATCCTCGCCGTGGAGAAGTTGCGCGACCGCATCACGCCACATCTCTTCGTGACGGAGCTGCGCACCATCGCCGCCGACAATCTGTGGATGAGCATGGCGTATCAACGCCCCTCGCTGGCGCTCCACTTTACGTGGAAGCCGGAGTGGCCGGAGGTGCGGGAGATTCTGCCGCTGATTGAAGAGCAGCTTGCGCCGTTTGGTCCGCGCCCCCACTGGGGCAAGCTCTTCACACTGGCACCGGCAAAGGTGCAGAGCCAGTATGCACGGCTGGCGGATTTCAAAGCGCTGGTTGCACACAGCGATCCAAAGGGCAAGTTCCGCAACGCATTCCTGCGGCACACGCTGTATGAGGGGTGAGGGAGCGGACAGCCGGCAGAGATCTTAACCCTTGCGGCGATAAAGAATCTGGAACTCGTAGCCTGGATTGGCCGGGAACAGGCCCGCAACATGGCGCAGACGCTCGGCCAGCGCTGGAGCCGTCAGCAGCGGGTAGTCGCGTTCACGCAAGTCGTGGTAGTCGAAGTCCACGGCCAGCGAGAGCATGTAAATCGCCAGGGCGTCAGAGAATGAGGACTCGAAGAAGCCATTGCGCGCGCGCTCGTCGATTCCCTTCTGACCGGCACGAGGCTCGATGGCGCGACGGCGCGTCTCCCAGGCATCCTGGCTGGTTTCACCGCGCACCTGCGCCTCGGCCTGCGACCAGACGAGCGCCGCGAAACTGTCGGGCACGCCCGCAGCCTCAACAAAATTGTGCGCCACGTTGATGAAGAACTCGAAGGCGAGGCCAAAGCGATCTTCCATCAGCCGGGTGGACAGGAAGACGACCTCGGTATCGCCAAACTGCGCGTTGCGGTGGCAGACGGCCCGGTCGCCCAGCTCAACGGAATAGGCCGGCGCAATCATGGTCTGGCCGGTATCCGCCACAGCCAGAGGAACAAAGCAATAGGCGCGGCGGCTGAGCGCATTGGACATGGAGGCGGGGACGGTGCTGACGAGGCGATCCAGATCCGTTTCGGCGAGCCGCGTTTCGCCCCACGCCGCAAAGCGGATGCCGTTGGGGGCGCGGCCCACCACTGCTTGGTCGGCCACGCGCTCCGCGGGCCAAAGTTCAACTTGTGCGCTGCTGCCCATTCAACCTGTATTCTAGCTGAGAGAGGCAACCACGGCGATGGCATCCACACAAACTTCGCGAACGGGTACCGTGATGGGGTTTCCGCTGGCTGGTTTCAGCCTGTTCCAGAGCCTGCTGCTGGCCTTCGCCAGCGCCTTCTTTACCTTCTTTGCCAGCACCTGCGTGGCGATCTTCGTGCTGCTGGCCTGGAACCTGATCGGCCACCATGCGGTGAATTACGCGGACACCTACCGCGATGTCGGATTTCCCGCGGGCGTCGTTGTTCTCGTGCTTGCGCTTCCCTTTTTCCTGATTCTCTGGCTGCGCGGTAAGTTCCAACAATAGCCGCAACGCCGAGTCCCGATGCGACAAAGGCCCCCTTCCGGGGGCCTTTTTCGTTCTCTTTCTGGCTGCGGAATCAATGTCCCGCTGGACGGGGATTCGCGGGATCGAACTTGGCGACCTGTACCTTGCGGGCCAGTCCAACCTTGGAGAGCAGCCAGATACCCCAGAAGTTCGGGTCAATCTCGTACCATGCAAGCCCATGACGCGCGGAAACGGGATGCGCGTGGTGATTGTTGTGCCAGCCCTCGCCGCCCGTAAGCAGCGCCACCCACCAGCTGTTGCGCGAGTCGTCGCGCGTCTCAAAACGCCGGCTGCCCCACAGATGCGTCGCGGAGTTCACCAGCCACGTGGCATGCAGGCCAAGGGTCACGCGCAGAAAGACGCCCCACAGCACCATGCCAAGCGCGTTGACGGGGCCGCCAAGGTACCAGCCGACACCCAGCAGCGCCAGGCCGGTGACGGTAATGGGAATCCAGTGATACTTGCTGAGCCACACATGGAAGCGGTCGCGGCCAAGGTCGGGGGCGTAACGGCTGGCGAGCACCTCGGTCTGCGCGTGCAGGGCCTCGCCAAACATCACCCACCCGGCGTGCGCCCACCAGGCGCCCTCGCGCGGCGTGTGCGGGTCGCCGTCCTGGTCGCTGAGCTGGTGATGCACGCGGTGCGTGGAGACCCAGAAGATCGGCCCGCCTTCGAGCGACAGCGTGGCGCAGAGCGTCATCAGGTACTCGACCCACTTCGGCGTCTGGTAACCGCGGTGCGTGAGCAGGCGGTGGTAACACATGCCGATGCCCACGTTAATCGCCAGCACATAGAGCACGGCCATGGCGGCCATTCGCTGCCAACTGAACAGGAACAGCGCCCCGAGCGCTCCCAGATGAAAAACGACCACGACCGTGAAGGTCAGCCAGTTGATCCCCTCGCCCACTGTGGCGGCACGGCCCATGCGGATCTGCTCGCGCGCGGCAACAGCATGCGCGCGGGATTGGCCATTCGCTGTCTGAAGTGAAGGAGTTACAGTCTCTGTCTCGGAAGCGGACGAGGCGATTGGTGCGGTGAGGGTTGACGCCATTCTTCGATGAATCCTGGAAGAGTGGCTTCAAATTCCCACTCCTGCACCTCTAATTGTATAAGAGGCCCAATTTCCGGCAAGCAAATTCGGCGCGATAAGCCCGACGTTGCATGCCGCACCCTGCGTGGCCGGTCAGTTGGCCGCAGCGATACCCACATCGGCGCCGCCGGTCACAAACAGCTTCTCGGCGCTGCCACGCAGCACGCGATAGAGGGCAAACTGGCGCTGCGAGAGGCTGCGCAGCTCGAAGAGAATCTCGCCGCGGTTGTCGCCAAGGACATCCACGGCGTCAATCAGCTTCATGCGAGGCGTCTCGTCGAGATGTGCGCCATCGGTCACACTCTTCATCAGCACGATTACATTGCCGTAGAGATCCGGCTGGCCGATGAGCGTGACAAACTTCTGGTGGATCAGCGGACCGTCTGTGTGAGCGGTGAGCACCATGGTTGCACCCGCACCATAGGCAAGCTCAAAGACGCGAAACTGCTCGTCGTGGAGTGAGGCGGCCTCCTCATCCGGTTGCTGGGGCTGCGGCGCAGCTTTGCCGTGCGGCGTGGACTTCGCCTTTGCGGCCTTTGCAGGTGAAGCCGCAGCGGGCTGGGTGTTCAGGCCAAGCGCCGCGCGGGCGATTGTCTCCAGGTCAGCCTTCATCTTGGACTGATCGTCCGGATTGGCCCACTTGTAGTCCCAGGGATGCTCGGGGCGGTTGCGCGGATCAGAGACGGCCACCATCTGCTGCGTCTCGGCAGGGAGGCCGAGGAGGCTGGGCGCCACGGGCGGGCCACCGGCTGTGTACTTGCCACGCAGGAGCCGCGGACGGTCAGGATCCGTCACGTCAGGCAGCGACTCCACTGACCCCACATCGGCGGCGGCTTTCTGAGGCCGGGACTTGTTCAGCTTCGGCCTGTCGGGGTCCGACGCTGCCCCGCCATCGCCGCCTGCACTGGCTGAAGCGCTCTCATCCGCAGGCTTGTGCAGCGTGGGACGATCGGGATCCACTGGCGGACCGTTGCTGGCAGGGGAGGAGGCGGAATCTTTACCGCTGGCGTCGGCACCGTGGTGCTTGCGGTGAAGCACGGGGCGGTCGCTGTACTCGTCGTCCTCATCGATCTTGCCCACCTTGGCATCGGATGCGGATTTGGGCTTCGGCATCGCCTTCCAGCTCCCAAAGCCGAGCCACGTTCCGTCCTGCTGTCCGGCGCTGTGCAGGTCAAAGAGCCCGACATGGCGTCCGTCCTTCTCAAGGATGTATTCCACGCCGCCATAGATGGCCAGCGGCTCGGGGCGAGCGAGGTAGATGCCTGCATCCTGCAGCGCCTCGCCGTCGTAGATGGTGATGGGCACCAGGCGGCTGGCATGCGGTTTGCCGGCGGGGCCGGTCCACTCCAGCACGGCCACGGCGCGCAGGGCCGGCTCATCCTTCGTCTTTTCCGTCACCTGCCCCAGATACTGAGCCAGAGCAGGCAGGACGCCCAGAAGGACCGCAACTCCTGCCACAGTTCGCCCCATCCCCATCCGCGCTCCTCCGCCCCATGACATTCGATGCTTGAGTCGGAAATAATGCATCTCAGCGGCCAATTCGGGCCCTCTATCTACCATACGAGGAATTTCCCCATGGAACTCAATGTCAAAGTTGCCGATTTTACGCTCCAGACCGATGAAGACAAAACGGTCAGCCTCTCCAGCTACTCTGGAAAACCCGTCATCCTGTTCTTTTATCCCCGGGCAGACACGCCCGGCTGCACGATTGAAGCCTGCGGTTTTCGCGATACGTTCAAAAAACTTCAGGCTGCCGGGGCTGTCGTCTTAGGCATCTCGCGCGACACCCCGAAGGCCCAGGCCAAGTTCCGCGCCAAGTTCGACCTCCCCTACACACTCCTTGCTGATGTAGACGAGAAAGTCTGCAATCAGTTTGGCGTGATGAAAGAGAAGAACATGTATGGCAAGAAGGTCTGGGGCATCGAGCGGACCACGTTTTT
>JAGWML010000193.1 GCA_028873155.1 Acidobacteriota bacterium | reverse complement strand
ATGGCGAAGGAAAAATTTGATCGTTCGAAGCCGCACGTGAACGTGGGGACGATCGGGCACATTGATCACGGCAAGACGACGTTGACGGCGGCGATCACGAAGGTGCTATCGAAGCACAATCCGAAGATTGCGTTCCGTTCGTTTGACTCGATTGACAACGCGCCGGAAGAGCGGGAGCGCGGGATTACGATTGCGACGGCGCACGTGGAGTACGAGACGGCGAACCGTCACTATGCGCACGTGGACTGCCCCGGCCACGCCGATTACATCAAGAACATGATCACGGGCGCGGCGCAGATGGACGGCGCGATTCTGGTGGTGGCTGCGACCGACGGACCGATGCCGCAGACCAAGGAGCACGTGCTCCTGGCCCGCCAGGTGGGTGTGCCGTACATCGTGGTGTTTCTGAACAAGTGCGACGCGGTCGAGGATGCGGAACTGATCGACCTGGTCGAGATGGAAGTGCGCGAGCTGTTGTCGAAGTACCAGTTCCCGGGCGACGACGTGCCGGTGGTACGCGGCTCAGCGCTGGGCGCGTTGAACGGCGAAGCGCAGTGGGAAGCGAAGATCGACGAGCTGATGGAGGCGGTGGACAAGTATGTTCCGCAGCCGGACCGTGCGGTGGACCTGCCGTTCCTGATGCCGATCGAGGACATCTTCTCGATCTCGGGCCGTGGCACGGTGGTGACGGGCCGCATCGAGCGCGGCAAGGTGAAGGTGGGCGAGGAAGTGGAGATTGTGGGCTTCCGCGAGACGCGCAAGACGGTTGTGACGGGCGTGGAGATGTTCAAGAAGCAGCTGGACGAAGGTCTGGCTGGGGACAACGCCGGCCTGTTGCTGCGCGGCATTCCCAAGGAAGACGTGGAGCGCGGGATGGTGCTGGCGAAGACCGGCTCGATCACGCCGCACACGAACTTCAAGGGCGAAGTGTACGTTCTGTCGAAGGAAGAGGGTGGCCGTCATACTCCGTTCTTCAAGGGGTATCGTCCGCAGTTTTACTTCCGCACGACGGACGTGACGGGCGTGGCGGAGCTTCCCGCGGGCACGGAGATGGTGATGCCGGGCGACAACGTGCAGCTGCAGGTGGAGCTGATTACGCCGGTGGCGATGGAGAAGGGTCTGCGCTTTGCGATCCGCGAAGGCGGACGCACGGTGGGCGCCGGAACCATCTCGGAGATTATCAAGTAACAGGGACCGAGGGACCAGGGGACCAGGGAATGGAAACCGGGTCTCTCGGGACAGCAACAAGTCGATCCGGGGAACAGGGCTGCAGCACGATTGCTGCCTGAAGCAAAGCGGAACTGATTGCCGGATCGGCAAGAAATTCAGGCGCGCGGGCCACAAGAGGCGAGGCCCGCGGGGAAGCTGGGAGCAAATGGTAGGACAGAGAATTCGAATCCGGTTGAAGGCGTACGACTATCGCGTGCTGGATACCTCGACCGGCGAGATTGTGGAGACGGCCAAGCGCACCGGGGCATCGGTGGCGGGACCGATTCCGTTGCCGACGATCAAGAACAAGTACTGCGTGCTGCGTTCGCCGCACGTGGACAAGAAGTCGCGCGAGGCGTTCGAGATTCGCACGCACAAGCGGCTGATCGACATTCTTGAGCCGACGCAGCAGACGGTGGACGCGCTGATGAAGCTGGATCTTCCGGCCGGCGTGGACGTCGAGATCAAGGCGTTCGAGAAGTAAGCGCCTGCGGTGGGGTAATCGGGCCTTTTGGGCGCACCACCTGCGGCGAAGTTAAACGCGCCATGCGGCGCAGGGGCTTCGCGGTAAGCGCGAAGCAGTAAAGAGGCTCGGAAGAGCCCCGGCAGTGCGATGGAAAGAGCATCGCATGATGAGGTGAGGACGAGATGGCAGTTACGGGAATTCTGGGTAAAAAGATCGGTATGACGCAGGTCTTCGACGAAAAGGGCGATGTGCACCCGATTACGGTGCTGCAGGCCGGCCCCTGCGTGATTACGCAGCTGAAGACCGCCGCTGCGGACGGCTATGATGCCGCGCAGATTGGCCTGGTGGAGTTCGTGAAGGAATCGCGCATCACCAAGCCGCAGAAGGGGCACTTCGCGAAGTCCGAGGCGCCGCCGGTGAAGTACATCAAGGAAGTGGGCGTGGAAGCGGCTGCCGAAGGCGGCGTGGAGACCAAGGCGGGCGACCGCGTGCTGGTGGACATCTTCAGCGACGCAAAGTTTGTGGATGTGATCGGCACCTCGAAGGGCCGTGGGTTCGCGGGCGTGGTGCGGCGGCATAACTTTGGCGGCGGTCCCAAGTCGCACGGCCATATGTTTCAGGTTCAGGGTTCGATTGGTGCTTCGAGCTTTCCCTCGCGCGTGTTTCCGGGTCAGCGTATGCCGGGTCACTTTGGCGTGGACCAGATCACGGTCCGCAATCTGCGGATTCGCGGGATTGATCTCGAAGAGAATCTGTTGATGGTCGAGGGCGCTGTTCCGGGGCCGAGGGATGGGTACGTGATGATTCGCAAGGCCGCGGCTCCGCCACGCGAGCGCCGTGGATTTGCCGGATCGGGCACGGTGGATCCGCTGAAGGCTTCGAAGAAGGCGACGGCGAAGCGCAAGTAGCACCTGCGGTGCGGCAGACGCGCCTTGTGGCGCACAAGATTCAAGCCAGATGTAAACCTCTGGCGGAAGAAGAAGACGATGGCAAAGGTCGATGTATTGAACTTGAAGGGCGAGAAGGTGGGCTCGGTGGAGCTGGCCGACGCGGTGTTTGCGCCCGACCAGGTGAACGAGGCTCTGCTGTGGGAGGCGGTGAAGCACTACCGCGCTTCGCTGCGCCAGGGCACGCACGCCACCAAGAACCGCAAGCTGGTGGCCGGTTCGGGCAAGAAGTTGTGGAAGCAGAAGGGCACGGGCCGCGCACGTGTCGGATCAGTGCGTTCGCCCCTGTGGCGTCACGGCGGCACGGTGCACGGACCCCAGCCGCGCAGCTACGAGTACGCGTTTCCGCGCAAGAAGCTGCTGGGCGCGCTGCGCTCGGCGCTGGCCGCCAAGCTGGCCGACGGCAAGCTGACGGTGGTGGATTCGCTGGAGATCAAGGACGCGAAGACCAAGCTCTACCGCGCGGCTCTCGACAAGCTGGATGCCAAGCGTACGGCCCTGCTGGTGGAAAACGGCAAGACGCTGACCCAGGCCCTGGTGCTCGGCGCGCGCAATCTGAAGGGCGTCGAGCTGGTGCTGAACAACGAAGTGCATCCCTACGATCTGCTCCGCTACGAGCGCGCGATCTTCTCGAAGGCCGCGATTGAGCAGCTCGCCGAGGCCCTGCAGAAATCCGTGTCCAAGCGCAAGCTGGCACAGACGGAGGCCGCCTAATGCCGACTCTCTACACTGTGATTCGCCGCCCGCTGATTACCGAAAAGGGGCTGGGCGTGAAGGAAACCGAAGGCACGCTGGTGTTTGACGTGGCGCCCGAGGCATCGAAGACCGAGGTCAAGCAGGCCGTCGAGGCTCTCTTCAAGGTGAAGGTAGCTGCGGTCCGCACGGCCAATGTGCTGGGCAAGGAGCGCCGCCGCGGCAAGTTCGCGGGCTACAAGCCGGACTGGAAGAAGGCATATGTTCGCCTGAAGGCCGGCGAGAAGCTGCCCGAGTACGTGAGCAACCTTTAGAGGTTGACGGGCCGCAGGGTGCGGCCCATAGCGAAGGACTATCGGGGCCTGAGAGAAACAGCCAGGCTTCGGAGAAACGGGGAGAGCGGCGCTTCAGTTGGTGCGCCGGGGCTCCAGGACAAAGACGATGGCAATCAAAACATACAGACCGGTAACGCCGACGCTGCGCTTCCAAACCTCGCTGGTCAATGAAGACCTGACGACGGACAAGCCGCACAAGCCGCTGCTGACCACGCGCAAGCGCACCGGCGGACGCCGCAATTCGGGCGATTTGACCATCCGCCACCACGGCGGAGGCCACAAGCAGAAGCTGCGCCTCATCGACTTCAAGCGCGACAAGTCCGGCGTGCCGGGGCGCGTGGCGACGATCGAGTACGATCCCAACCGCTCGGCCCGTATCGCGCTGGTGCACTATGTTGACGGCGACAAGCGCTACATCCTGCAGCCCGTGGGGCTGAAGGTGGGCGCGACGGTCAGCTCGGGGCCGGAGGCGGACATTCTGGTGGGCAACGCTCTGCCGCTCAAGAACATTCCCGCCGGCACCACGGTGCACGCCATCGAGCTGCGGCCGGGCAAGGGCGCGCAGATGGCCCGTTCGGCCGGCGCGCAGGCGCAGCTGGTGGCCAAGGAAGGCGATTACGCGCTGCTGAAGCTGCCCTCCGGCGAAACCCGCAAGGTGCTGGCGGACTGCATGGCGACCATCGGGCAGGTGGGCAACACGGACCACGAGAACGTTTCGATCGGCAAGGCCGGGCGCAACCGCTGGAAGGGCATTCGCCCGACCAACCGCGGCGTGACCATGAACCCTGTGGACCACCCGCACGGCGGCGGCGAAGGCAAGACCTCGGGCGGCCGTCATCCGGTGACGCCGTGGGGCCAGCCGACGCGCGGCTACAAGACACGCAACAACAAGCGGACCGACGCCTTCATCGTCAGCCGCCGGGCGAAGTAGAGGAGCGGAAGATTTATGGCACGTTCGACCAAGAAGGGTCCGTTTGTAGATACGCACCTGAGCGTGAAGATCGAGACACTCAACCAGGCCAACGACAAGAAAGTCGTGAAGACCTGGTCGCGGCGCTCGACGATTTTCCCGGAGTTCGTGGGCCACACCATCGCCGTGCACAACGGCAAGAAGTTTGTTCCGGTGTATGTGACCGAGAACATGGTGGGGCACAAGCTGGGTGAGTTCGCGCCCACGCGCACCTTCAAGGGGCACACCGGGGGTAGCAAGGCGGCCGAGGCTGGAGCCAAGGCGCGATAGCAGGAGATTCCGCGCGCGGGGGCTGGGCTCAAGCGGCGCGAGGAGATTGAGGAAGGCATACCAATGGCAGTCGAGACAAAGGAATACCGGGCCGAGGCCAAGTTTCAGCGCGTGTCGCCTCAGAAGGCGCGCCTGGTGCTGGACCTGATCAAGGGCCGGGGGGTTCAGGAGGCGCTGGAGACGGCGGCCTTCACCAAGAAGCGCATCGCCCCGGTGATCCACAAGCTGTTGACCTCGGCGGTGGACAACGCCAAGTATGTGGCCGGCGAGCAGGGGGTTGACCTGGACGTGGACAACCTCTACGTGAAGCAGGCTCTGGCCAACGACGGGCCGCGCATGAAGCGCATCCGTCCTGCGCCGATGGGCCGCGCGTTCCGCTACCAGCGCAGGCTGGCGCACATCGTGGTTTCCGTGGCCGAGCGCGAAGCGGGCGAGGGCCTGGTGACCAAGGCCGAGGAGCCTGTGGCGGCGAAGGCAACCAAGAAAAAGGCCGGCAAGAAGGCCTAGAGGGTTTTGAGGGAAGAATATGGGACAGAAAGTCCATCCTTACGGATTCCGGCTGGGAGTGAACAAGCCGTGGCGTTCGCGCTGGTACTCTGAGCGCGATTACGACAAGTTGCTGGTTGAGGACGTGAAGCTGAAGGCTGAACTGCGCGAGAAGCTGAAGTCAGCTGGCGTGAGCTCAGTGGAGATTGAACGTCCGGGCAACAAGCTGCGGTTTTTAATCCGCACGGCTCGTCCGGGCATTGTGATCGGCCGCAAGGGCGCCGAGATCGAGAAGCTGAAGACGGAGCTGGGCAAGCG
>JAGWML010000192.1 GCA_028873155.1 Acidobacteriota bacterium | reverse complement strand
AATGGCTCGCAACAGTTCTAAAGCCAAAATGGGCTACTACCCATTGCCCGAGAGCGAAGGAATGAAACTTCGCTCCCTTCTCTCCTACACTCGACCCGCGTCGGTGATCGACCCATGTGTGGGCCAGGGCGCAGCGCTCCACTTGCTCACCAGCGAAGCGGTGGTTCACCGCTACGGCGTCGAACTGGATGCCGAGCGCGCGCGAATCGCCAGTTCCAAGGGCATCGAGACCATCCAGGGCAACACCTTCGACGCGATCGCGAAGCCGGAGTCCTTCTCGCTCCTCTACCTGAACCCTCCTTATGACTCCGAGATAGGCTCGATTGCCAACCGCCGTATGGAGGCCGTGTTTCTCGAACACACCTATCGCTGGCTGGTTATGGAGGGCGTTCTTGTCCTGGTGATTCCGTTCGAGCGATTGCACGACTGCGCTGGGGTACTGAGTTCCCACTTTGCCGCGCTGAATGTGTTTCGTATGACTGACCCGGATTCTGTCCAGTATCGGCAGATTGCCATTCTCGGGGTGCGCCGTGATGTCAGGGGCGTCGCCGTCGAGAACAACAAGCGGCAGCTCCAGAACATCGGTGTGTATGCCACCTTCCAAAAACTTCCAGAGCTGGAGCCGGGCGTATGCGCGCCCTATTCCGTGCCTGCATCCGGCGAAGTCGAAATAAGCTATCGCGGCCTCCCTTACGATCTCCTCGAAGACCTGTTGCCGCTCTCAGGGGCCTGGAGACAGGCAGCGCCGCTGCTGTTGCCGCACGACGATGTGGCCACGGGCCGGCCCATCACGCCCCTGCACGGCGGCCACGTTGGTTTGCTCTGCACGGCCGGGCTGCTCAACGGCGTTTTTGGCGAGGGCAGCGAACGGCACATCGCCCGCTGGCGCTCTGTCAAGCATGTGACAACGTTCGTTGAGGAAGAGGGCGACGCGCAGATCATTCATCACCGAGAACGGTGGGCCAACGAACTGCGCCTCGTTTACGCCGATGGCAGGACGCTCAAGCTGACCGAAACTCCGGTGAAGAAGGAGGACGAAGCCGATGGAGAATGCGCACCTGCGGCTCGGGCTGCTTGAGTATGTTCGGATGACGGAGAAGGCCTCGACTCGCATTCGCGTCCGGGCGGATCGATACATCGGCGAAGACCGGCAGGCGCACCTCCTGAGCGTCTTCGGCAACGACGCGGACGTTGGAGCCATCACCGCGGCTGTGTACGAAAAAGCCACCTTCACGCTCACCTTTCCCGATGGCACGACCAAGGACGTCACTCTGGGCGAACATGCGTCCTGTTACAAGGGTACGGTGACGTTGCCAGGCCGCAAACACCCGGTACGCCATTTGCTGGCAGTTTCCGAAGAACTTCACACCAACGGAAGCGCCGGAAGAACGCTCCTGTTGCGGTACCGTCGCGAGGAGGCATGGGCCACGCTGGTGAGTTTCCTCGGCCTTCCCGCCGATCCGGCATGGGCCGACTACGTTCTGGGGTATGTCGAGCGGAAAAAGCGGGTCGAGGAGATCGACGGGATTGGCTGTGAGCCTGTCCTGATCTCAGCAACTACCGAAGAAGTGCTGGAGTGGATTAGTGAGGGTCTGCGCTCGCAGGTTCTGGCCTTTCCAGCTTCGAGCGGCCCCATTCGCTGGCAGACATTCTCCTTTCCAGACCTGTTGCGACCGGTCGCTTCTCCTGCCGCGTGAGTCGGGATCGGCGCACCGCAAAGATTGGCAGCCCTGTCGGAGACTCTTCGCTTTCGCGAAGGACCCCGACGGAGCCTGCCGAACAATTCAGATCCCACGAGCTATCTCCATGGAAACAACCTTTGAGTACTTAAGGCACTTTGGCCCCGCCCTGGCCGAACGCATTCTTGCAACCTATCCTCCCTTGCAGAGCACAAAGGATCCTGTCGCTCCATCTCTTGAAGATCTCCTACGCAAGCCACTTCCTGCGCAGGCACTCGCTATCACTGGCACAGCAAAGTATCTGCGGAAGGCAAAGGCGGCGCGCATCGTTGCCGAGTGCGGGGCCGGCAAAACGCTCATGGCGCTCGGCGCGACCCACGTTCTGTCGGAAGGGCGCCCCAGCACCACGCTGGTCATGTGCCCATCGCACATCACCCACAAGTGGGCGCGCGAAGTTTTGCTGACCATCCCGCGCGCCCACGCCTTTCTGATCGAAGACATGCGCAATGGCGGCGATCCCGGCCGACCGCACGGCGTCTGCGAGGTGAAGCTCAAGAATGGCAAGACGGTGTATGAAGGCAAGCGCCTCACGCTCTCGGATATGCGGCGCATGGGCCGCAGGGAGTGGCGGAAGCGCTTTCCCTGGCCTACGGTTTTCATCACCGGAAAAGACAGAGGCAAGCTGAGCTACTTCTGGGATCACGTCTTTCTCAAGCCAAAATCCGGCCCGAACCTGGGCGGCGTGGTGAATCCCGACTCAGGACTGGCGGTTCTCGACTCCGAGATGGAGAAGCTCACAGCGCTTGATTTCAGGGACAAGGTGAAGGTCTCTGAAGTTCTGACCCCGGCACCAGGCGGGGCGACTCGCTTCTCCGCGCTGTGGCAAGCGGACCGCACGCGAATTCAGCGCATGGCGCCGATCGAATTCGTCGGCCGCTACATGCGCGGCTGGTTCGACTTCGCCATCGCGGACGAACTGCACCAGCTCGCCGGCGACACGGCGCAGGGCAACGGACTCGGCGTTCTCGGACGCGCTGCGCGAAGACTGATCGCGCTCACCGGAACCTTGATGGGCGGCTACGCCGACGACCTCTTCAATATCTTCTACCGGATGGAGCCGCAGGCGATGGTGCGCGAGGGCTTCGCCTACGGAGGCCAAGGCCGGCGCGATTTCCAGGAGCAGTATGGCGTCCTCGAAACCATCGAGAAGGTGGAGGAAACAGACAACGCATGTTCGAGGGCGACCAAGAAGACGGTCCGGGTACTGCGCAAACCCGGAGCTTCGCCGTTGCTCTTCGGCAAGTTCCTGATGAACACGACGGCGTTCCTGTCGCTCGAAGACATCTCGGACAATCTGCCGCGCTACGACGAGAGCGTCATTTCCGTCGATATGGATGACGCCTTGCAGCAAGCCTACGAGCAGTTGGAAGAGGAGATCCGCTCCGCGATGAACGCGCATCGCGGCAACAAGAGCCTGATGAGCATTCTGCTCAACACGCTGCTGCTCTATCCGGATCATCCTTACGGCTTCGACCAGATCTGGGCGCGAGCCTTCGATCCCGAGACGAAAGAGTACGTGAAATTCCTTGTGACCGAACCCCAGAACCTCACGCGGGAGGCTCTCTACGCGAAGGAGCGCGCCCTGATCGCCGATGTCAAAGAGGAGTTGCGGCAAGGACGGCGGTGCCAGGTCTATGCCACCTATACGGGCGAGAAGGACGTCACTTTGCGGCTGGAGGCTGTACTGCGCCAAGAGGGCATCCGCGTTGCCGTCCTCCGCTCGTCCGTTCCCACGGACAAGCGGGAGGATTGGTACGACCGGCAGTTGAAAGCCGGTGTCGAAGTAGTGATTTGCCATCCCAAGCTTGTCGAGACGGGATTGGATCTGCTGGCTTTTCCGACGCTCTACTTCTACGAGACGGGCTACTCTCTGCACACGCTGCGCCAGGCCAGCCGAAGATCGTGGCGCATTGGACAGAGATTCCCGGTGCGGGTGAAGTTCGTCACGTACTCCGGAACCATGCAGGAGACCTGCCTTCGTCTGATGGGCAAGAAGATGCTGGTGGCCCTGATGATGGAGGGCAAGTTCTCGGGCGAGGGGCTACAGGCGCTCGACACGGACGAAGACCTGATGAGCGCGATGGCGCGTGAACTGGTGGAGAAGGCCGGGGTCGGCGAGTCCGCCGATGCCGCCTGGCGCGAACTCGACCGGGAGAGGCAGAAGATTCAGCCACGCCCTGCAAACGTCGAGCCGGAACCGGAGGAGGAACTTGAGCCGGTTCTCGAACTCCCTACATTGCCCGCACCGCAACCTGTGCCGATGACCTTCGGCATTCATCTGATGGAGCCGCCTTCTGCTGCGAAGAAGGGGAAGAAGACGAAAGTCTGGCCGACGGCCACAGAAGCCAATGCGCAGCTCAGTCTGTTCGACTGAGCCCCGCGCGATTTCAACTTGGGAGGTGACACCATGAGCGAGGAACGTGAAAAAGTCCGCTGCCAGCATTGCGAACTCGTGCAGTGGCGGGTTGGGGAGAATTGCCGGCGTTGCGGCCTGGCCCTTCCGCAGCCGATCATCAAGATCGTCGAGCGCGTTGTCGAGAAGTTTGTCGTCCGGCACGACCCGCAGTCCCTGAAGAACCTTGAACAGGCACGGCAACTCATCGCGGACGCATCGGACCGTCTGACGCGGCAATGCGCGGAGTCCGCAGCGCCGCTCGTTCTGGCGCACGCCTCGCGGTCAAGCTCGTTTCCTACGATGGCGGAGATGGAGCGTGCGATGATCCTGGCCGCGTACCAGAGATCCAATCGCAAGCCGCTCGAGGCGGCCCGGCTGCTCGGAATCGGAAAGACGACGTTGTACCGCAAGCTCCGCGAGATGGACCGTGCGGCGGCATGATCCCGAGGCCGCACCGGCTGCAACTCGACGATAAATGAATGTCAGTCTCTTGTTCTTTCGGGGACGAGGCACACAGCGACAACGACCAACGATGAGAGTGCGATCGCTGGGAGAGCAATTCCAACGAGGCCGATGCGGTCGGCCACATCCAGGCAGAGCGAGAGGTCAGCTTCGGCTGGCCTTTTGCTTTTTGGCGAGGGCGTCATGCCGAAAGGTCCATTTCTCCCATCGGAGTTCGTTCCCACTCAGTTCTCCACCGCAGCCGACAAGGCGAATTTCGGGAACATGCTTTTGCACTTTCTCGATGCCGACTGCTCGCGAGAACTCTTCACCAAGAGGCTCTACGACCGTCTTTCGATGACCTTCGGCCACATTGCGCACTGCGACATCGAGGACTTCTACTCGACGTGGTTTACAAGAGACCGCCACCGGCTGGGGTTCATACAGAACCTACTCCGCTGGCCCTGTCATGGAGATCCGAAATTCACTTTCAGCGATGTGGAACAGGCGATCCAGCGGGTCGTACGCGAGCGCAACTACCTGGCGCGGTACGAACTGCGAGCGGCCGAGGCGCTGCGTGCCGCGGAGATAAGTGAGCTGCAGCGTCTGGAGGCAAAGTATCGTGTATTTCCGGCAACCGAAGGTGCTACGCCGCCACTAGAGGCGATGGCCCGGGAGACGCCGACAGTCGAAAACGCTCCGTCATCTAGTTTGATTCAGATGAGTCTCTTCTAGCCGATTCCAACCCTAACTCGCACGATGCTTCACAAGGAGAAGATTGAACATGTCCTCTCTGACCGTTGCAGCCCTCAAGCGCGAATTCGTCTATGGAAATCAGGTGATCCCCGATCCCAACCCTGCTCTCTCCATCGACCAAGTTCGAGATGCCTTGACCGCCGCGTATCCGGAAATCGCCACCGCCGCTCTCGCCGGACCCGAAGTCACGGCCACAGCCATGCGCTACACCTTCAGCCGGGCCATCGGAAGCAAGGGCTGACATGAAAGAGCTGAAAGCCGATCGTTCTCACCTGCTTGCGGAACTCCGTCGGCTTGAGAGCACGCCGCCCAAGAAAGCCGACAGGCTTATCGCGAGGCACCTGAAATGCGAAGAGTCACAAAGTCTGGCGCACGCCGTCGCGGAGGCAGCCAGAAGGTCATCTTCCAACGCCATGCCAGTCCTCCAGCCTCCAGGGGACCTGCTG
>JAGWML010000191.1 GCA_028873155.1 Acidobacteriota bacterium | reverse complement strand
GCGCATGAATGGGGCACCCGGCGACAGTGGGATGGAGGAGAAGCAAGAGAAACAACTAGTACGATCATCTCGAACGGGACTGGGAACTTACGATCAGAGGGCCGCGTAGGTAGATCTGTACTACTACTCCATAGGAGGCGATTCAAGAATGAAGAAGCTGGTCTTAATTGTCCTTTTCGCATTTGCAGTTGATAGTTTGCACGCATCGGAGGGGGATTTGCGGGCACGAATTCGCCAAATGCTTGATCTGTACGCATCCAAGGATGTATCAGGCTTGACTGGTTCGCTCGCCGACGAGGACATCCTGCTTATGGGCTCTGACCTTCGAGAGGTCTGCACAACGCGAGAGCAAGTAGGCCGGCTCCTTCAGCAAGACTTTTCGCAGTGGGATTCTGCTTCTTTCGGTCCAGTAGGGGCTATTTTTTCTCGGAACTCTGGGGACCTTGTGACCGCATTTTTCGATGTTCCGTTTACGTTTCACAAAGGTCTGCACGGCCAAACAGTAGCTCTCAGGTTTGCTACGGTTTGGCGGAAGACCTCCGAGGGCCTGAAACTGGTGCAGATCATGAATGCGGTCCCAACAGGACAATCGTCAGCGAATGCAGCACCGATCCCCGAACACTAACCCTTGGGGTGGTCGGAATTGTACCTCATGACTGAATTCGCGGACGCTAGTAGCACTCGCATCGCCTTCGCCGCAAATCCGAATTGCAAGGGCATGCCAATGCGGGTGCCCCATTCATCGCGGTGGTATCGCGATGAGTGGGGTTTGTGAATGTTCGCGGCGGTTCCAGGTCCAGTGGGATTCGATCTCGACCGGCCCAGCCTCGCCGGTAGCCCAGTGCCGGAAACTTGACCACGGCCAATCCTCAGGCCTGGAGACCAATCCCCGGGCGACGGGATTGCGGTGGATGTACCGCAGCTTCTCCACAAACTTTCGATGCGTGAGGACTTTGAAGTCATCGTCGCGCGTCTGCCAAAAGCGGTCCCGCGAGCCTCGGAGCTGCCGTGAAGTTTGTCCCTTCAACACACGCAGGGTATTGTGCAGAGGCTCCGCCTTTGGCTCGCTCAGCAGAAGGTGTACATGTTCGGGCATGAGGACGTAACCGAATAGAAAAAACTGGTGGCGCCGGCGGACGACTTCGAGGATGTCAAGGAAGACCTTTCGCGAGTGGTCGTTGTCGAGATAGGGCAGACGGCGGTAACAGCTGAAGGTGAGGAAGTGGTGACTGCCTTCGTTCTGGTACCGTTTCAATCGGCTGGGCATGGGTCCATCGTAATGCCGAAGTCAGTTAATCCCCACTCATGCGCAAAGGACGCGCATGAATGGGGCACCCGTACGGGTCCATCGTAATGCGGGCGTGAGTTGATTCCCACTCATGCGCAAAGGACGCGCATGAATGGGGCACCCGGCGGGGATGGGTTCGTGGTTTCCCACCCAATGCGCGATGAGGCCGCGCATTGAATGGGGCACCCGCCGGTTCCTCAGCCGTTACCGCTTGGCGAGGAAGCGCTCCATGAATTTGGTGTCGAAGTTGCCGGCGCGGAAGTCTTCGTCCTGGAAGATGGCCTGGTGGAGCGAAATCGAGGTGTCGATTCCCTGCACCACGAACTGCGAGAGGGCGCGCTCCATGCGGGCCATGGCCTCGGCACGATCGACGCCGTGGGTGATGAGCTTGGCGATGAGCGAGTCGTAGTAGGGCGGGACGACGCCTTCCGCATACTGGGCGGTGTCCACGCGGACGCCGTTGCCGCCGGGGACGTTGAAGGCGGTGATTTTTCCGGCGGAGGGTGTGAACTTCTGCGGGTGCTCGGCGTTGATGCGGCACTCGATGGCGTGGCCGCGCAGCTCAATGTTGGGCGGGAGGATCTGGTCGAGGGTTTCGCCCGACGCAATGCGGAGCTGGGCCTTGACGAGATCGACGCCGGTGATGGCTTCGGTGACCGGGTGCTCGACCTGGATGCGCGTGTTCATCTCGATGAAGTAGAGCTTGCGGTCCTCGTCCATGAGGAACTCGATGGTGCCGGCGTTCTGGTAGCCGATTTCCTTGAGGCAGCGGCAGAGGGTGTCGCTAATTTCTTTGCGCAGAGCGGGCGTGACCTGAAGCGACGGAGCTTCTTCGATGAGCTTCTGGTGGCGGCGCTGGATGGAGCACTCGCGCTCGAAGAGGGTGGTGACGTTGCCGTGCTCGTCGGCGAGGATCTGGAACTCGATGTGGCGCGGCTGCTCGATGAACTTCTCCATGTAGAGCTCGCCGTTGCCGAATGCGTTGGCGGCCTCGGTGTTGGCCGCGTGGTAGAGGTTGGGGAGTTCCTCGGGGGTGCGAACGATGCGCATGCCGCGGCCACCGCCGCCGGCCTTGGCCTTGAGGATGATGGGATAGCCGATGGTCTTGGCGACTTCGAGGGCTTCGTCCGAGCTGGCCAGGACACCGTCGGAGCCCGGAAGGATGGGGACTTTGGCCTTCTTCATCGCCTGACGAGCTTTTTCTTTTTCGCCCATGAGGCGGGTGACCTCAGGCGGCGGGCCGATGAACTTGATGTTGGAGGCGCGGCAGACCTCGGCGAAGTTGGCGTTCTCACTGAGCAGGCCGTAGCCGGGGTGGATGGCGTCGACGTCGGCGATTTCCGCGGCGGAGATGACGGCGGGGACATTGAGATAGCTCTCCGTGGGGCGCGGCGGGCCGATGCAGATGGCTTCGTCTGCGAAGCGGACATGGAGCGAGTTGCGGTCAGCCTCAGAGTAGACGGCCACGGTGCGAATGCCGAGCTCGCGGCAGGCGTTGATGACGCGCAGGGCAATTTCACCGCGATTGGCAATCAGAACTTTACGAAACATGCTTCATCCTCAGGGACGGGTTAGCTGAGTTAGCTGCGTCAGCGGAGCTAGCGGAGTTAGCCTTCCCGAATGGTGAAGAGCGGCTGGCCGAACTCGATGGGCTGGCCGTTGGAGACGAGGCACTTGACGACCTCGCCGGAGGCGTCGGCCTCAATCTCGTTCATCAGCTTCATGGCTTCGACGATGCAGATGACCTGACCCTTCTGGACGCGGTCGCCGGGAGAGACGAAGGGCGAAGCGCCGGGCGAGGGCGAGCCGTAATACGTGCCGACGATGGGGGATTTGACAGTGTGCAGGACCTCTGCCGGTTCGGCTGCAGCGACGGGTGCCGGATCTGCCGGTGCGGAGTGATGCATCGGTGCTGCCGGGGCGGGATGAGCTGGAGCGGCGGCGACGAGGCGGGCTAGATCTGCAAGGCTGGCCGAGGAGGCGGCAGACTGCTCGAACTTGAGACGGATCTTGGTGTCGCCGCGGTCGAGATCGAACTCCGCCACCTGGTAGTGCTTGAGGAATTCGATGAGCTCTTTGAGGTCTTTCATGTCCTGGGGTTTCATGCGTTCGTTGCCTCTCCGGGTCCTGTGAGCGATGCGGTTCAACTAAAGTTCGATGAGGGCTTTGGGCGCTGGGGTAAGCACCTGGCCTCCGTTGCGGGTGACGGCCACCATATCTTCGATGCGGATGCCGAATTCATCGGGCAGGTAGATGCCAGGCTCGATGGTGACGACCATGCCGGGAAGCAAGCGGGTCGTCTGTCCGGCGCCGATGCGCGGGGGCTCGTGAATCTCCAGGCCGACCCCGTGGCCGGTGGAGTGGGTGAAGGCATCTGCCAGACCGGCGTGACGAAGGACGCTGCGCGCGGCCTCATCGACCTGACCGCAGGAGGCGCCGGCCGAGACGGCGGCGACGGCGTCCAACTGGGCGTCGAGTACAGCCTGATAGGCGCTGCGTTCACGGGCGGACGGCTTGCCCAGGTGCACGGTTCGAGTCATGTCAGAGCAGTAACCCTTGTGGATTATACCGAAGTCGAGGGTCAGGAAGCCGTTGCGCGGGAGTCGGGCGGCGGTGGCGCGGCCATGGGGCAGGGCGGAGCGGCGGCCAGAGGCGACGATGGTCTCAAAGGACATGCCTTCTGCGCCGAGAAGGCGCGCCTGATGCTCGAGCTCGGCGGCGACCTCGAACTCGGCGAGGCCGGGACGCAGGAAGCTGAGAATGTGATCGAAGAGCCTGCAGCCAAGGAGAGCGGCTTCAACGATGAGGGTGAGCTCATCCTCGTCTTTGACCATGCGAAGGGGCTCGACGAGGGGCACCGGCAGCGCCTGCAAAAAGGCGCGCCGCAGACTGGCGGGCAAGGCTGCTCGGAGGCGGGAGAGTTCGGCGACGGTGGTGTGAGCGGGGTCAAAGCCGGCGAGGCTGACGCCGGATTGGGCGGCGAGCCACTGGGCGGCATGGACGGCGGGTGCGCTGGAGACGATTTCGACCCTGGCGGCGGAGACCTCTTCAGCTGCCTGGGCAGTGTAACGGCCGTCCGTGAAGAGGCGGGCGACGCGACGGGTGATGGCGAGGGCGGCGCTGGAGCCGGTGAATCCGCAGAGGTAGCGGACGTCGGGCAGATGAGTGACGAGCAGACCGGGAAAACCGGCCCGAGTCATGCGGCGACGAAGCTGGCCGATGCGGCGGAAATGGTCCACCGCAATGTTGTATCACGGCAGGGCGGATGCAACGGATGCAACGCGAAGTGGGCGATTTAGATGGCCGAGCGAACGGGCTTTTTCTGGTGGGTGTCGGGCTCAGTTTCGGCGGTGTGCTGGTCGGACTGGCGGTCCATCCACTCATCGAGGCGGGAGCGCTTGAAGCGCCAGCGGTTGCCGAGTTTGAAGGCGGGGATGAAGCCTTCTGAGGCGTACTTGTAGAGGGTGTCGGGCGAGATGCCGAGGTAGTCGGAGGCCTGGCGAATGTCCATGACCTCGCGAATTTCGGGAACCAGCAGGTTGGAACGAGCGGCGGAGTTGCGCATGATTCCCCCAGGTGCAGAGTGGCGGAAGACCACTGGCGAATTCCGGCAGGCAGGCCGGTACACCTGTTTATAACGCTGTTTTACCTGCCGATTCAAGGAGTTTCAGGGATTCGACGGAAATTTATGGAGTTTTGCGGGGACGGAGGAAGAAGCGGCCGGGGCTGGCAAGTTGCCTCTGTACAGTCAATTGTGGGTTGGATGGACGGAACCACAAAGGGCTGGGGCGATAACGCGGATGGTGCGAGACGCGCCCCTGCGCGCCCGAATTGCGAGCGGACCGGAACACCGCGATTCAGAGCCTAGTTCTGGTCGTCGCGGCGGTGAAGTGTGGGCCGGTCAGTGGATGAAGGGTTGCTGCTGTCGGTGCTTGCGTTGGGGTCGCTGCTGCTGCCGTTGGTTGTATCCGTGCTGGCGCGGCGGAGCGAGGGCTTGGGGCCTCCCTTGTTGTCGAGCAAGCGGCGCTTGTTTTCAATGCGCGCGAGGCGGGCCTTCACATCGTCGAACTCGGAAGTGGTGACGAGGTACTCATCCTTGGCAGGCAGGATGCGGGCGATCTCTTCCTGCGAGTGCAGGATTCGGTCGGGCGTCTGAGGATGGTCAGAAAAGGCTCGGGAGACCATGCCGGGCTTGCGTTTTTCGAGGGCCTGCACCTTCTCAAAAAAGTCGACCAGCGCCTGGGGGTCGTAGCCTGCCCGGTACATGTACTGGATGCCGAGGTAGTCGGCCTGCCCCTCAAAGTCGCGTGAGAACTGCAGGAAGGCGATGGGGATGGCGAGCTGCGTGGCCTCGTAGATGCCGTAGCCGGTCCAGCTATAGCCGGTCATCATGATGAGCGGGATGGAGCCGATCTGGGCGTAGTTCATGCGGGTCATCTCGCGGGCGGCGTGATGCGCGCAGACGTGGGCGATCTCGTGGGCCATGACGCCGGCGATCTCGGCTTCT
>JAGWML010000190.1 GCA_028873155.1 Acidobacteriota bacterium | reverse complement strand
CTGCCACGATGGCGAGTTCTGCACGGTGATGCCTTCGATGCGGATGGGGCTGCAGTGGTCGAAGAGGATGAGGCGCGGACGGAGCGCGGGGCTGAAGTCGGGAAGATGACGGTGGCTGGTTACATCGGCCCACCACGGCTGTCCAGCGCCGTCGATGACGCCGCCGCCGCGGAGGGTGATGTGGTCAGCGTGCGACGCGGAAATGAGCGGCTGGACGGCGGGCTCGCGGAGCTCCTCCATGCGCGGATAGTCGGCGTGGTCCTGGCTGCCGAGGAGTGTTGCACCGTATCGCAAGTTGAGCGTGATGTGGCTCTTGAGCACGAGTGGTCCGGTGAGGTAGGTCCCGCTGGTTAGCAGGACCGTGCCGCCGCCTTTCGCGGTGCAGGAGTCGATGGCGCTCTGCAGGGCAAGCGTGTCTTTAGTTGTGCCGTCGCCCTTTGCGCCGAAGTCACGGGCATCGCAGACGCGCGCAGCATGAGAGACGCAAGAGGAGCATGCAATGGCCGCGAGCAGAAACAGCGCGATGCAGGCGCGATAGGTACGCGCAGAACGAATGGAATTTGAGAATGCTGGCATGAGTCCTTTTCAGGCAATGACAGAGGTCTGACCGGGATGAACGGCTGATCCCGCCCTCTGTTGCCGCATTGAATCGTCGTGCAGGTCTCTTGTACTATCGCGGGGCGGATGAAATCAACATGAAGAGCAAGCGAAAAAAGGATTATCCCGTGTGGAGGGCGGCGCTGCGCTGGATCTTTTCGGCGGCATTGGGCGTGTGCGTGGTCATGCCAGTGCGGGCGCAACTGACGGACAGCCAGGTGCAGGCGATGCGGGCGAAGATTCGCGCGGCGCTCTTTGTGCCGAACCCGCTGCCAGCGCTCGATGCGAAAAGCTACGGCAGTTTTGCGCCGGAGCCGGGCGTGATTGCCGAGCGCGTGACCTATGCAACGGAGTACGGGCTGCGGATTCCGGCAATTGTGTATCGTCCGGAGAAGATACGCGGGAAGATTCCGGGGATTGTGGTGGTGAACGGCCACGGCGCGGACAAGGCGAGCTGGTACTCGTGGTACACGGGCGTGGAATATGCGCGTGCGGGCGCAATGGTAGTGACGTATGACCCGATTGGCGAGGGCGAGCGCAACGACGAACACAAGGACGCGACGGGCGAGCACGACCGCGTGATTGACGTGCCCGGCGTGCCGGAGCGCATGGGCGGCGCGATGATGACGGATGCGATGCAGGGCGTGTCGTATCTGCTGAGCCGACAGGAGGTGGATGCGCGGCGCATAGGGATGCTTGGCTTCTCGATGGGGTCGTTTGTAGTGTCGCTAACCGGGGCGGTGGATGCGCGAATTCATGCGGTGTTTCTAACGGGCGGCGGTGATTTGGATGGGCCGGGCGGCTACTGGGACGCGAGCCACATGGTGATGTGCCAGAGCGGGCCGTATAAGGCGCTGAAGTTCCTGGGCGACCGGTCGGCGGCGATCTTTGCCCTGCAAGCGCGACGTGGGCCGACGTTCATCTGGAATGGAACGGCGGACACGGTGGTGGCGATTCCGGAACACGGACCGGAGTTCTTTGATGACCTGCGAAAGCGCACGATTGTGCTGAATGGGTCGGAGAAGAACGTGTTCACGACGTATTTTGATCCGGGGGCGAGCCACAGGCCGGCGTGGGTGACGAAGCCTGCGGCGGAGTGGCTGGCGGAGCAACTGCACTTTGCCAACTGGTCTGTGAAGAAGATCGCGAAGCTGCCGACGATTCGCATTGCGGATTGGGCTGCGAAGAACGGTGTGCATCTGAACCGGAGTGCGGAACGCGAGGATCGCGATGGCGGGTTGCTGGTGCTGGATGTGGATGTGCCGAAGCTGACGCCGGAGCAGCTGAGCGTACTGCCGATGGCGGAGTGGGAACGCGAGCGGGCACAGTTTGTATATGCCTCGTGGGCGGCGGATGCGATTGCGGATGCGAAGCGGGCGAGCGCAGGGGACCCCGCTGCGGCGGGCGACTGAGAGTGATCAGGCATTATTGGGAGGGACCGTACTTTCCCACCCTTTCCGCAAAGAACGCGGAAAGAATGGGGCACCCAATTTCTTTCAGAGGACGAATCCGTACAACTCAATCTTAGCGGCGGGGAATCTCGCGCAGCGGCAGGCGCAGGAACTTGATGGTCTCGCGACGCCACGAGTACGTCGTGAGCAGATCCCCGTTCGCGGCCTGGATGATGGCTGGATACGAATACTGGCCGGGACCGTCTTCGAGTGTTTTGAAGATGTGGAAGTGCTCGCCATCGCGGCTGACGGCGAGGTTGAGCGGTGTGCGCTCGTCGACGCTGTTGTTGAAGATGAGCACGATGCGGCCGTCGCGGAGACGCACGGCATCGATGCCGGAGTTGGGATTGGGCAGGTCAATGAAGTGTGCCTGCGTCCACGTAATGCCGTCGTCGTTCGAGTCGGCGACGGCGATGCGCGCGGCGCGGGTGTGACTGCGCGCGTAAAACCGTAGATGATGGCCGCCGAGCGATACGACGGTGGGCTGAATGATGCCGACTGTCTTGTTTGCGGGCGGGTAGAGCTTGGTGTGGACATCGTGAGAGCCTTCGGCGGGCGGCGTGACGGGATGCTCCGCGGCCGCGAGGGCAGCGGCATTGGGCACGTCGAGATTGTCCGGAACCGTGATGGGGCCGAAGTGCGTCCAGGTGGTGCCGTTGTCGGTGGAGCGCTCGATCCACGCGGTCCACGTGCCGTGCTCGACGGAGGATCCGCTGACGATCGTGCCGTTTGCGAGGACGAGCGGCTTGTCTTTGACGGGACCGAGGATGCCTGCAGGGAGTGCTTCTGCGGCGCTCCAGGTGCGGCCCTCGTCGCTGCTGCTCTTACGCGCGCCAAGCCACGTGCTGGGATGGGTGCCGTATTTGTAGTAGAGCCAGAGCTTGCCGTCTTTGGTGTGGAAGAGGACGGGATTCCAAGAGGCGACGCCATCGGCGCGGGCCAACTCGATGGGTGCGCTCCACGTGCCGGCGTGCAGGCGCGCGCCGTAGATGGCAACGTCGGGCGCGCCCTCCTTGGTTCCGGCAAACCATGCAGCGAGGATGTCACCGTTGCGCAGTTCGACGAGCGTGGATGCGTGGTTGTCGCGCCGCGTACCGGGCAGCGCGTGGCCCGAGGCGAACGGCGCAAAGATAAAGCTGGTGTCTGCGCTCTGTGCATGGGCGGAGACGATTCCGATGCAACAGACGAAGGCGAGGAGAGGTCCGCGAAGATTCATGGTGTTTGTCTCACACAGTCGAGGGTTTCAGGCTGATTCCATGTAGTTCGGATGCGGTCGTCGTTTGCAGCGGAATTGCCTTCGACCCCGCGTCCATTGCAGATCCAGCGGCCCGCGGCAAGAAGGACCTCGGCGGTGATGCCAGCGGGAAGGTTGACGGCGATGCGCTGCGTGGTGGCTTTCACACGAACGGGGCCGCGTGGCGTTGCGATGGCGCCCTGTGCCCACTGGAGGCCGGCGAGGTCAGGCCGAACCTGGATGCGACGATAGCCAAGCTCAAGTGGCGTGATGCCGAGGACCTGCTCGATGAGCCACGCGGCGGGGCCGCTGGACCAGCCGTGCGAGAGGCTCGCGTAGTAGCCGACCTTGTCGTCTGCCTGGAGACGCGCGTGAGGATCGGGGCCTGCCCATGCGGGATCCCACGCCTCCCAGAAACTGGTGGCGCCCGCGTCGAGCATGCCACCCCAGTAGGCGCGCATCCACGCGAGCGCTTCTTCGCGATGTCCGAGCGCGGCCATCGCAGAGAGCAGATAGCTGCCGTAGTAGGGCGTGATGATGTCGTATGGCTTGCGCGTGGTGACGGTGCGCGCGAGGACGCGCCAGACAGCTTCGCGTTGCGCACCGGTTTGCACGGCGCCTGCGAGCACGGCGATGGCGTTGGTCTGCCAGCGATCGCCGAATGCGCCGGTGGGGTCGATGAGATTGGCTTGCGCGGCGGAGTTCATGGCATTGGCAAGAGCATCGAAGTGAGTCGCGCCGGCGCTGTCGCCCGTGAAGCGCAGAAGCGCTGCGGCGCGGCGAAAGGCGAAGAGATATTCGAAGTGGACGGCGCGTCGTGATTCGGGCGAGTCGCTGCTGAGGCCGGGCGACCAGTCGACAAAGGGCTTGCCGCCGTCTCTGGCGGCGTAGAGATGGCGTGCGTCGAGATCGCGTTCCATCAGCGCGAGTAGCTGCACCATGCGGCTTTGCACGCTGCGGAGCTGGTCGAGATCGCCCCAGCGCTGCACATATTCGAACTCACTGATGACCCACCAGGCGGAGTAGCCGGGCAGGCCATTGACGGGGCCAGTGACGGCCGCGGTGCCGATGGCGTCTTCAAGACCGGCACGGACGAGGCGCGGATCGCCGTAGATGTCGGCGACCACGCGGTGGATGACTTCATCGTCGCCGATCCAGCGGCCACGGTCGCGCTTGATGCCGTCGAGGATGGAGTCCTGCATGGAGAGATGTGCGGTGTCCACGGCGGTTTGCCAGATGCGGTTGAGGCGCGCGTCGCTGGAGCGGAAGCTGCCGGTGGCCTGCGCGGGATAGAAGATGGATTCGGCGGAGACGGTTGCATCACGAGCGTTCTCCACAAGCGCGTAGCGGAACCCGGCTTTTGGGCCGCGAGCGGTTTGGCCTGCGGGCACCTCAAGGGGCAGGTCGCCGAGAAAGGATGCGTGCTGTAGCTCGCCTACGGATTCCCCGATGCGGATGGTGGCGTGAAGGTCTTGAGCCTTCGCGGTGAGGAGCAAACGGCCGTTGAGCTCGCGTCCGAAGTCGAAGAGCAGGCCGTCCGGTGTTTGCGTGGTTGCGACCGGCGGCAGTAGGCAGTTGGCCATGTAGGGCGCTTCGCCGAAATAGCCGGGCCATGCGTACATGCCGGCGTCCGCATTCCACTGGAAGAAGTCGATGTCGCTCTCGATGGCGCCGAGGCTGGTGACGGGATTCCATGCGGCGTCATCGAAGCCGGCCAGCTGCCAGCCGGCGACTGCGTTCGTGGTGCTGCGCCACGCGCCGTTGCTCTGGAGCAGAGGTGTTGCGGCGATGCCTTCGGCAGCGGGAAGAATCTCGATGACAAGGACTTCGCCGGAGTTGAGCCAGCGCGTCTGGAGCGAGTTGGTGTGATGATGGCTGCCGTAGCCGCGGACGGCGTCAATCGCAATGAGGTTGGAGCCGGTGCGCAGGAACGGCGCAACGTTCGCCGTCATGGTGGCGAAACCCATGTGCGGGCTGCCGTTGAAGTGCAGTGTTGCCGCGAGCTGGCCGTTGAGCCAGACGCGCGCGCTGCGTGGTCCGGCGATGTAGAGCGCGGCCTGGGCAGGGACGGTCGCGAGCGTGAATGTCTTGCGAAAGAAGTGCGGCTCGACCTTCCAGTCGGCGCGTTTGATGCGGCTGAGCTCGCTCGGCTCAGTGAGGACGGCGGCATCGCGGGCCGTCCAGATGTACTCGGCGGTGAGCGGCGTGTGCACGCGGCCCATGGTGAGTGCGACCGATGCCGAGCAGAACGGTTCAGGCTCGTCGAGCGCGGAAACTTGCGCGGGCTGCGCGCAACAGATCCACGTCGCCGTCAACACGAGCACGCCGAGCCATCGAAGAAAGAGAGGCATCGCAGCTCTTCTTATACACGCGGATGCGGTGGTCGCCCGTGTGAAGACTGTTGATGAAGTTCCGCGAACCGGAATGGAGCAAAGGTGCCTGTTGCTGCGGCGGAGTCGCATCTTGCGATCTGGTGCAGACGCGTATCGCGCGCAGCGTCGCGGCGGCATTCCAGCGAACGGAACG
>JAGWML010000189.1 GCA_028873155.1 Acidobacteriota bacterium | reverse complement strand
CACGCTTGTCGCTCTTTTTGAAGACATACTTGCCCTTTTCCTTGTCGTAGAACTCACTGGAGGCGGGGTCGAGAGCGATGGCGATCTGCTCGCCGGGCTTGTAGCCGGCCAGCTCGATGGCTTCAAGGATGACTTCGATGGCTTCGGTGTTGGACTTGAGGGAGGGAGCGAAGCCGCCTTCGTCGCCGACTGCGGTGTTGTATCCCTTCTTCTTGAGCACTCCCTTGAGGGTGTGGAAGACCTCGGCGCCCCAGCGCAGCGCGTCAGAGAATCGCTCGGCGCCGACGGGCATGACCATGAATTCCTGGAAGTCAACGTTGTTGTCGGCATGCGCGCCACCGTTGAGGATGTTCATCATGGGCGTGGGCAGCACGGAGGCGTTGATGCCGCCGAGGTAGCGGTAAAGGGGGATCTCGAGGGTCTGCGCGACGGCGCGGGTGGCGGCCATGGAGACGGCGAGGATAGCGTTGGCGCCGAGCTTGCCCTTGTTCGGCGTGCCATCGAGGGCGATCATAGTCTGATCGATGAGGCGCTGATTGGAGGCGTCCATGCCTTCGAGCTCGGGTGCGAGGATGGATTCGACGTTGGCGACGGCCTGCAGGACACCCTTGCCGAGGTAGTGGCTCTTGTCGCCGTCACGCAGCTCCACGGCCTCATGCTCGCCGGTGGAAGCGCCCGAGGGCACGATGGCGCGGCCCATGGCTCCGCTTTCCAGGATTACATCTGCTTCGACGGTAGGATTGCCTCGCGAGTCAAGGACTTCGCGGGCGCGAATGGCAACAATCTCAGTCATATCACTCCTCATAATGCGGTGCTGCAGCCGGGCATTCAGACTGGGCAGTTTGGGACGGCGGTCCACGGCGAGGGCTTCTCCGGCGGCGCTCTGAATGCTTTCAAGAAATCCTTGCACGTGGGGAAATACTCCTGACCGTCCTGACGGGAAAAATCTTCAAGTTCCACTGGGATTTTAACAAACGGGGCGGTTGCGGCCTGTGTGGCAGCGGTCACACAAGAAGACGCGGAAGATTGGATTGGAGACGGTGCGAGGGTATCTTTGCTGATTCGTTCCTGAGTTGGCACGGGGCGGCAGGCGGCGAGGGGCTGGTTCTCGCGGAGCGCGCTAGCATTAAGTTGGGCGGCGTTTGCACGGCGGAAAGCCGGGACAGGCGCGGTCGCGAACATTTCGGCGTGGATTGGGTCTAAGAGTGTGAAGACCGATTTACGCGAAGGAGTAATTCAATGAGCCGGTGGCTGATGACGGGTACATTTTTTGCCGCAATGACGGCGGCGCTGGGCGCACAGCAGGCCAGCTCGACGGGCCAGTACGAGGGCGTTTCGCAGCCTCCCGCGGACGATGCGATTGTGACGACGACGGCGCCGGAGATCAAGATCGCCAAGCCAGCGGCGGCGCATTACGAGACGAAGGAGCAGGCTGCGCCGAAGAACCTTGAGGCACAACCGGGCGCGGTGGTGAGATCGTCCGGCGGGATGGCTCAGGCGGATGGCACGGATGCGGGGATTGTGACGGTGAACGGCGCGGCGACAAGCGCGGCAACAGCGGAGCCGCAACTCTCAAAGCGTGTACCGGCGGTCGATCCGGATTCGGACATTGTGCACCCCGCGCCTCTTCCGCCGGGTGTCCTGGGTGAGGGCACGTCCATTCGGGTGGAGCTCACGCAGGAACTCTCGAGCAACTTCAGCGAGTCGGGGCAGCCATTCAGCAGCAAGGTCGCGACGGATGTGGTGGCGGGCAATGAAGTGGTGATTCCTGCCGGGTCAGAGATCAGTGGGACGGTGGTGCATGCGTCCGCCGGGCACTTTGCGTCCTATGGGTCGTTGCAACTACGACCGGAGACGGTGAAGCTGCCGAACGGCAGGGTCTATCGGCTGGACGCGACGGTGACGAATGCGCCGGTTTCAAAGAACGAGGTGCATGCGGAGGGCATGATCGGTCCGGGCTCGCAGGTGAAGCGCGACAGCATTGAGTATGGCGGTGCAGTGGGCACGGGCGTGGTGGCCGGTGCATACCTTGGCGGACCGGTGGGCGCGCTGGCCGGCGGTCTGATTGGTGCCGGACTGGTGACGACGCATCTGCTGGTGAGCCATCCACAGGCGACGCTCGATGCGGGCACGCCGCTGATTCTGACGCTGAACGACAACATGCGGCTGGAGCCATCGGAGATGCAGCGGAACTGAACGGTCTGGACGATGGGCCGGCATCGCTGCCGAGATAAACGCCTGCCTGCTACACTCCCGATGGACAGCCGGGGGCAGGCATGGAAGAGATTACGACAGTTGGAGTCATTGGCGCGGGCACGATGGGCTCCGGGATTGCGCACGTGATGGCGCGCTCCGGATTGAACGTTGTGCTATGCGATGTGGAGCAGCGCTTTCTGGAGCGCGGGCTGGGGCAGATCCGGACGAACCTGGGGCGCGAGGCGGCAAAGGGCAAGCTGAATACGGCTGAAATTGAGCCGGTCCTGGCGCGGATTGCGGCGACGACGGATCGAGCTGCGCTGGCGCCGGTTGAGCTGGTGGTGGAGGCCGCGCCGGAGCGCTTCGACCTGAAGGCTGAGGTCTTTCGCGCGCTGGATGCGCTGCTGCCCGCGAACGCCATTCTTGCGACCAATACCTCTTCCATCTCGATCACGAAACTTGCCGCAGTCACGCGCCGACCGGCATCGGTGATCGGCATGCACTTCTTCAATCCAGTGCCGGTGATGGCGCTGGTGGAGGTGGTGCGGGGGATGGCGACGAGCGATGCGACATTTGCATCCGTGCATGCGCTGGCCGTGCGGCTGGGCAAGACGCCGGTGGAGGTGAACGATGCTCCGGGGTTCGTATCGAACCGGGTGCTGATGCCGCTGATCAACGAGGCCGCCTTTGCCGTGATGGAAAGCGTGGCGACGGCAGAGGCCGTGGATCAGGTCTTCAAGCTGGGCATGGCGCACCCGATGGGGCCGCTGACGCTCGCGGATTTTATCGGGCTGGACGTGTGCGTGGATATTCTGCGCGTGCTGCACGAGGGCTTTGGCGACCCGAAGTACCGGCCCTGCCCGCTGCTGGTGCGCATGGTGGATGCGGGCTGGCTGGGGCGCAAGTCTGGGCGGGGCTTTTACCGCTATGAGAAGGGCTGAGCGTGCTCAGCGTTTCCCGTTGTCCTGAATGAGGCGGTCGACGAGGATATCGAGGGCTTCACCGGACCGCGGGAGGACAAAGGCGCCGGCTTTGGCGTCCCAGTCCAGCTTGAAGCTGGTGGAGAGGGCGGAGATCCAGATCTGGCGAACAGGCGTATTGGGCGTGATGACGAATTTTCCGGCCGGCTCCTCAAAGAGGATGTTGAGTACGCCATTCTGTTCCTCGACCTCGAAGGCTGCGTCTTCTTCCTCTTCGCGCGCGATGAGGCGGCGCTTGAGGGCATCGAGAGCGCCTTCAGCCGCGCGGCGGAACTCCTGTTCATCCATCATGGTCCCAGTGTAGCAACTGAAAGAGGCGATGCCTGTGGTTTGAGTTTCAGGGCGGCAGTCCCTCAAGCCGGAGGCCTTTCTTGCCGATGAAGGAGATGGGGGACCAGGCAGAGAGGGAGCCGCCATGGGGATCGGGCCGATTCCGGGCATCGGTGCAGTGGAGCCGGTAAGGCTGCGCGAGCGGGAGAGTGTGATGCCCCTGGATGAAGCGCTGGAGGCCCAGGCTCGGCTCGAAGAAGATTCGTACGCGGGAAGTGGCGGTGAGCCGGACCGTGGGATGGAGAGCGGCGAGCAAGAGTGTGCAGAGGAACCCGCGGCTGAGACGGACAAGGAGATCAGCCAGCGCAAGGGCAAGGAAAATGGGGGCCATTGGGTGAGCTTCTTCGCATAGGCCCATGGAAAAATGCGCATATCAGCGATTTAAAGAAGTTCCAAAATAGTTGAGAAGCCGCCTTTAAAGGTAAAAATCCAAACAATATGTGCGTCAGCTCCTGGCTCATACGGAATGTACTTTACGCAAACCCCTTGCCAGAGAGGAATGGCGCGGGTTATTTTACTAACTGGTTAGTTAAGTTATGGTGCAATCGACGATACGACAGCGCACAGAGCGCGCAAGCGAGACGCGGGGCCGGATTCTGAATGCGGCTCTCCAGGAGTTCAGCGCCAATGGCCTGGTGGGCGCCCGGACCGAGAGGATTGCCGGGAGCGCCGGGGTGAACAAGGCGCTGCTCTACTACTACTTCGAGAGCAAGGAGAAGCTTTACCTTGCGGCACTGGAGATGATCGCGGACAAGATTCGGCAGCGTTCGCTGGCTGTGCTGCAGCAGGACGTATCGCCGGGGGAACGGCTGGTGCGTGCGGCTCTGGACCATTTTGATCGCATCCTGGCGCAGCACGAGTTCCAGAGCCTGATGCAGCAGGAGATGATGCGGCACCACAAGGGCGAGCCGGGTGCGATGCCTTTGCTGGTGGAGCGGGTGTTTGCGCCGCTGCAGGAGATCTATCAGGCCACGTTGCGGGAAGGGATCGAGATGGGCGAGCTGATCGACGTGGACCAACTGCAGATGCAGCTCGTCGCGCTGGGCGCGAATGTCTTCTATTTTCTGAGCGCGCCAGTGTGGCGGTTGGTGCGTCCAACCGAGCCGCTGGCTCCGGAGGTGCTTGCGCAGCGGCGGGTGGCACTGGTGGAGTTTCTGGGGCAGGCAGTGTTCGTGGACCGGAGTCATGGCGCGGAGGTTGCGGCGCGCGTGCTCGGGGATATGCCGATGCCCGAAGTGAAAGCAGACTGGATGAAGAAGCGGGGGAAGAATGAACGCGCGGAATAGGGTGTTTCTGATTCTGGGAGTGCTGCTGGTCGGGTCGCTGGTGTGGTATCTGCTGACGGCGCGGCCGCCGAGCGATCTGAAGCTGATTGGGACCGTGGATGCAAATGAGGTGATGGTCAGCGCGAAGATTCCGGGGCGCGTTGAGACATTGGCCGTAGATGAAGGGCAGAAGGTGCAGGCCGGGCAACTGCTGGCTGTGATTGAAAGCGACGATCTGGCGGCTGCGCACCATGCCGCACAGGCAACGGTAACGAGCAGCCAATCGAAATTGAATGAGACGGTGGAGACGCAGCGGCAGAACGCGGGCGAGGTTTCGAGCGCGACGGTGAATGCCGAGGCGCAGGTGCGTGTGGCGCATGCGGCGCTGGCCCAGGCACAGGCAAATCTCGACCACCAGCAGGCAGATACGACGCGGATCGTGGCGCTGGCGAAGCAGGGGATTATGAGTGAGCAGTCGCGCGATGATGCGGTGACAAGTCTGGCAGCGGATGAGGCTGCGGTTCGCGCGGCGCAGCAGAACGTTGCTGCCGCTGACGCGGCGCTGAAGCAGGCGCGCGCGCACGAGCTGCTGGCGGTGGCGTCGCTGCGCACGGTGGATTCGACACGGGGGCAATTGCAAAACGCGAAGGCGCTCGCAGACCAGGCCGAGGTGGAACTGGGGTATGCGAAGGTGTACGCGCCGGTGACGGGCCAGGTGAACGTGCTGGCGGCTCGCCAGGGCGAGGTGTTGCCGGCAGGCGGGACGATTGCAACGGTGATGGATCTCTCGCAGACGTGGGTCTACGCGCCGCTGCCGGAGACGCAAGCCGACGCGGTGCAAGTGGGGGACAGCCTGCGCGTGGTGATGCCGAGCGGCGGCATGGTGTGGGGCAAGGTGATTGTGAAGTCGGCGGAGGCGGACTTTGCAACGCAGCGAGACATCAACGGCGGGCGCAAGCGCGACATCAAGACGGTGCAGATCAAGCTGCTGATTCCGAATCCGGGTGAGCAGTACGTGCCGGGGATGATCGCCGAGGTGTACATCCCG
>JAGWML010000188.1 GCA_028873155.1 Acidobacteriota bacterium | reverse complement strand
TGCATCCGGCGGCAGCGTAATCACAATCGTCTTTGGGCTCCACTCCGTCTTGGGCGGGGAGCTGGTGTTGTGCACGAAGTAGCGCTCCGTCACCCGCAGCGCTCCGTTGTCTGTCTCCACCTCAATCACATCCGCCTCGACGGAGACGCCGTCCACCTTTGCTGCCACGTCATACACGGGAATGTCGCCCGGCCCGGCGCCCTGCGGAGCGGCAATGAAGTACCCCGCGCCCTGGTGCGTCACGCGAATCAGGTATGGGCCGCTGCCCGGCTCGTTCAGCGTGTAGCGCCCCTGCGCGTCGGTGGTCGCCGTGCCCACCTCGGCCATGCCCGCCTGCACATCCACCAGGGCCACTTTGTCGCCCGGCGCCGGTTTGCCGGTTGTCTTGTTCATCACTGTGCCGCTTACGGTGGCAGCCTGCGCCAGCAAGCCTCCAAGGCACACGCTCATCGCTGCCAGATACAGAACTCTCTTCATCGCTTTCATTGTGTTCGTGGATTTCCTTCTTCTGTCGAAAAGCCTTGTCGGCGTCATGCCTGCTGCAGGTGTTCAATCTCGGCCATCAGTTGTGCCGTTTCATCTTCAAGCAGCGCGCGCTGCGTCAGAAAATCTTCTTCCGGATACTTGCCTGCGCGGTACTCGAAGTTCAGATCGCGCAGGTTCTCATACAGCTGCTCCTTGCGCTCCAGCAGGTAGTCCAGCCGCGTCTTCTCCCTCTGACTCGCGAACGCGTTTTCAGGCCAGAAGGTGTAAGTCCCCAGCGCCAGCGCCATAATGGCGCCTACAATCACGCCCTGCAATTCCGTCATCGTTCACACCTCTCCGCCCGCTTCGGTTTCGCGGCGAATCTTTTCCCGCAGCGCATTCATCTCGGGCGTGGCCGCCTGCGCCGCAGCCTCGGCCCTTCCAAGCGACCAGTGCCGCACCAGCAGAATCGTACCCAGCAGCGCTGCGGCAAACACCGCAAATGGAGCCACCCACGCCACCAGGCTGAAGCCCCTCGTCGGCGGCGCGGCAAGCACCGTCATGCCATATTTCGCGGCAAAGCTGTTCAGGATCTGCTGGTCTGTTGCGCCCGAAGCAATCGCAGCACTCAGTTCGTTGCGCTCCCGTCCGCTCTCCGTGCAGCCCACGTGATTGCACTCGCCCAGCAGTTGCGCGCAGCCGCAGGTGCACATCAGCCGGTGACCCAGGTCGTTGAATCGTGCGCTGTCACTCGCCGCCCCGGTCCAGAAGCACACCGCAACGGCCAGCAACAGGGCTTGTACTGCTTTCATCCAGGTGGACATGTTCATGCTCTTCGGCATCAGTCGCCCCCTCGTATCGCAGCCTCGGCGGGCGTCGCCTGCGGCACTGCCAGTCGCACCGTCGCCGTAGCCGGCGCCAGGCTGGGTGTCAGAGCCACAAATGTGCCGAGCACAATAAAGATCACTCCGGCCCAGATCCAGCTCACCAGAGGGTTCAGAAATGCCTTGATGATCGGGTTGCCCGTATCCGGATTCGTGCCCTCATAGACCACATACAAATCCCAACTCAGCACCGAATGGATGGCCACCATCGTCTGCGGCTGCTGACTGGCCAGATACACGCGCTTCTCCGGTGACATCTGAAACTGCTTCTTGCCGTTCTGATAGACATCCAGCAGCGCGTACTCTGAGTTGTAGTTCAGGTTCGAGTCCTGCGTGAAGCCCACGCACTGCAGCGTGTAGGGGCCGATGCTCATCGTGCTGTTCAGCGTCAGCTCGCTCTCGCTGTTGCGGTTGAAGGCCGATCCTGCCAGCCCCACCACCACAATCACCACGCCGATGTGAATCAGGTAGCCGCCGTAGCGTCGCGTGTTGCGCCGAATCAGGAGATACATCGCCGAAAACAGATTCCGCCGCGTCTGCTTGCGAATCACGTTTGCGCCGCGCAGATACTCCGATAGAATCGCCGTGAAAACTCCTGCGGACAACCCGAAGGCCACCAGCGCATAGAAGTTGCCTGCATCAAAGCTGCCGTCATGCCACGGCCGCACGCCCACTGCCAGGCACACGATCACCGTGCCCCACAGCGCAATCGAAGGAATCACAAAATTTCGCCGAACAGCGCGCAGTGACGTGGACCGCCAGGGCAGCAGCGGCCCCACGCCGGTGAGGAACAGGAGGAATAGCCCAATAGGGATCGCGACGCGGTTGTAGAACGGCGCGCCCACCGTCACCTTCGTGCCCTGCACATACTCCGACAGGATGGGGAACAGCGTGCCCCACAGAATCACAAAGCATGCCGCCAGCAGCACCAGGTTGTTGAACAGGAAGCTCGACTCCCGGCTCACCAGCGACTCCAGCCGCTGGTCACTCTTGAGGTGGCTGCGCTGCAGGACGTATGTGAAGATACAAACCGCCAGCACAATCACCAGGAAAGTTACGAACCAATTGCCGATGGATGACTGTGCGAAGGCGTGCACCGAGCTCACCAGCCCTCCGCGCGTCAGCAGCGTGCCCAGAATCGACAAGGCGAAGGTCGAGAAGATGAGCCACACATTCCAGCTCTTCATCATGCCCTTGCGCTCCTGCATCATCACTGAGTGCAGAAACGCCGTGCCCGTCAGCCACGGCATGAAGCTTGCGTTCTCTACCGGGTCCCACCCCCAATAGCCGCCCCATCCCAACACCGCATACGCCCAGTGCATCCCGAGGAAGATCCCCATCGTCAGGAACAGCCACGTCACCATCGTCCAGCCGCGCGTAATCTTGATCCACTTTTCGCCGGGGTAGCGCATCATCAGTGCTCCCAGAGCAAAAGCGAAGGGAATCGTGAAGCCCACATAGCCGAGATACAGCATCGGCGGGTGAATCACCATCTCCGGATACTGCAGCAGCGGATTGAGGCCGTTGCCGTCATCGGGAATTGCACCTCGCAGCAGCGAGAATGGCGGCGCGGCAAAGTTCACCACCGCAAGGAAGAAGACCTGCACGCCGGCCAGAATGGTGCCTGCATAGGCGTAGAGCTTCACGTCGGTCTTGTGCAGCAGCCGCAGCACAAATCCGTACGCCCCCAGCAGCCAGGCCCACAGCAACAGCGAGCCCTCCTGCCCGCTCCAAAGCGCGGCAAACTTGTACGGCGCCGGCAGCGCGCGGTTCGAGTGTTCCATGATGTAGGTAATGGAAAAGTCGTTGGCGAAGACTGACCAGACCAGCGCGAATGCCGCCCCGGTTACGGCCACAAATCCTGCGATTCCAGCCCGCCGGGCCGTGTCCGCCAGCCGCTCCGGGGAGATGCGCGCAGGCTGTCCCGTCGCAATCAGCCGCAGCGCAATGGCGCCGGCAAACAGGTTGTAGGCCGCCAGGGCCAGCGCGATTAAAAGTGCAAAGCTACCAAAGGCTGCCATCTTGTCTCCAACACGATTCTCGCATGCAGGCTGGCAGCCAGCGCTTCGACCCCCAGCAAGCCCATTGTTTCTTAAGAATAGGCCAGGGGGATGTGATTTACCTCACACCGAAGTTGGAGAGGATGAATCTGGAGTTACCTTCGGTCCGCGTTCACAGGCTTACGATCGAGCAGCTCGCTGCAGCAGCTTGCTGGCCATCGACAAGACCAGCTCCGACGACGCCGTTCCAGGCAGAAAACAGACTTCTTCTGCCCCATAGTCGTCCGCTTCGTCCTGCGAGTTGCCCAGCACAATCACGGGTACCCCCGGTTGCCGGGCATGCAGCTCTGCAACAAATTCCGGCCCGCTGATTCCCGGCAAGTGCAAGCCCGAGATGACGAGACCCAGCTTTGCTGCAAACTGAGGCTGCTCGAGCAGACACAACGCCTCCGCTGCATCGGCCGCGCGCTCCACGTCTTTAAAGCGCTTCCCAAGGAGTGACTTGCGTGCAAACGCCTGCAATGGGTCGTCGTCCACAAGTAAGATTTTCGCCATGATCCCCTAAGTCCGCAAAGCCCGCAGTGGCCGGACCTGGAATGAACGAACTTAACCGTTACGATGGCGGATTGCACCACGCGGTTGCCTTCGTTGTTCCCGCTCGTTGTTCAGGGGTACTTCCGTCAGCCGAAGAGAAATTCCTTCTCTCTTAGCTCCTTGATGCTGTCGCGCAGCTTTGCCGCTCTCTCAAACTCAAACTTCTTCGCCGCCTCGCGCATCTCGGTTTCCAGCTTGCCAATGAAGGCCTCCACATCGGCCTGCGAGTTGAACTCGGGCATCCCGGCCGCTTCTTCCTCGGCCACATCGCCGTACTCGGCCTTCAGTATCTGCGCCAGCCCCATCTCTACGGCACTGATGATCGACTGCGGTGTGATGCCGTGCTCCTCGTTGTAGGCCCGCTGAATCGCGCGCCGCCGCTCCGTTTCGCCCATCGCCTGCCGCATCGAGTCCGTCACACGGTCGGCATACAGAATCGCCCGGCCCTCCACATGCCGCGCCGCCCGCCCCATCGTTTGGATCAGCGACCCCGTCGAGCGCAGAAAGCCCTCCTTGTCCGCATCCAGAATCGCCACCAGCGACACCTCCGGCAGGTCCAGACCCTCGCGCAACAGGTTGATCCCGACCAGCACGTCATACTCGCCCTTACGCAACCCGGCCAGCAGCCGCACCCGCTCCAGCGTCTCAATCTCCGAGTGCATGTACCGGCACTTCACCCCCACCTCGGTGTAGTAGCCGGCCAGATCCTCTGACATCCGCTTCGTCAGTGTCGTCACCAGCACGCGCTCGTTCTTCTTCGCCCGGTCGCGGATCTCGGCCAACAGGTCGTCAATCTGCCCCTTCACCGGGCGCACCTCTACCTCCGGATCAATCAGCCCCGTCGGCCGGATGACCTGCTCCACCACTACACCCGCCGCCCGCGTCAGCTCATACGGCCCCGGCGTCGCCGAAACATAGATCGTCTGGTGCACGCGGTTCTCAAACTCCTCGAATTTCAGCGGTCGGTTGTCCATCGCCGAGGGCAGCCGGAAGCCGTAGTCCACCAGATTCTGCTTGCGGCTGCGGTCGCCAAACCACATCCCATGCACCTGCGGAATCGTCGCGTGGCTCTCGTCCACAAAGAGCAGAAAGTCGCGCGGAAAGTAGTCCAGCAGCGTCGGCGGCGGCTCGCCTGGCAGCCGCCCGCTGAAGTGCCGCGAGTAGTTCTCAATCCCATGGCAATAGCCCATCGACTTGATCATCTCCAGGTCGAAGCGCGTCCGCTGGTTGACGCGCTGGGCCTCCACCATCCGGCCCTCGGCCTCCAGCTTGCCGACCCAGTCATGCAGCTCGGCCAGAATCGACTCAACCGCCTCCGCCTTGCGCTCCGGTTGCACCACATAGTGGCTCTTCGGATAAATGGGCAAGCGCGAGTATTTTTGCTTCACTGTGCCGAACAGCGGGTCAATCTGCGCCAGCGACTCAATCTCGTCGCCGAACATCTCAATCCGGTAGGCATTCTCGTCATAGGTAGGGAAGACCTCGATCACGTCGCCCCGCACCCGAAACGTCCCGCGCCGAAAGTCCGTGTCGTTGCGCTCGTAGAGAATCTCCACCAGCCGCCGCGTAATGTCCTTGCGGCTGATCTGCTGCCCTTTCTCGAGCAGCAACAGCATCCCGTAGTAGGCCTCCGGCGAGCCCAGGCCATAGATGCAGCTCACCGAGCTCACAATAATCGCGTCCCGCCGCTCAAACAGGCTGCGCGTCGCCGAGAGCCGCAGCTTGTCCAGCTCCTCGTTGATCGTCGCTTCCTTTTCGATATACAGGTCGCCCGCCGGAATGTACGCCTCCGGCTGGTAGTAGTCGTAGTAGCTCACGAAGTACTCGACCGCGTTGCCCGGAAAGAACTGCTTGAACTCGTGGTAGAGCTGCGCGGCCAGCGTCTTGTTGTGCGCTAGAATCAGCGCCGGGCGGTTCGACTGCTCAATCACCTTCGCCATCGTGAAGGTCTTGCC
>JAGWML010000187.1 GCA_028873155.1 Acidobacteriota bacterium | reverse complement strand
CAGCCGCGGCGGCCTTTTTCGCGATGCCGCCTGCCTTCACCGCATCGGGATCGGTTTCTTCGATGCTGCGGAAGAGAGTCCGCAACTCATGCTCAATATCCGGTTCCTGCGGCGGTGGAACGGCGGCCACGTCGGGAGCGGCGGCCCGGACGGCCGGGCTTGCGGGCGGCTGAACAGGCGGCTTCTGCACAGCCGGCAGAGTTGCCGGAATGGCCGTACCTGGAACCGGGGCAGCTTGAATGCGTGGTGGGATGGGCACCGGGCGCGGAGGCGCGGCCTGCTGCGCCGGAGACTGACGCGGACGCCACTGGCCGTCGCTTCCGCGGACAAATTTTGCGGACCTCTCTGTGTCCTCCGAGGCTTTTGCATCCGGTGCCGGCGGCGCTGGAACCTCGGGGGCCGGGGTGACCGGCGACGGAACCGCGACAACGACTGGAGCGGCCGCGGCGCTCGTGTTGAGCGGTGCGGATGGCGGAACCAGGTGAGGCTGTGCAGGGGAGGTGACGGCAGGCGATGCGGGGGCTTCCTGCGGCAGAGGCAGAAAATCCTGCGCGCCGGCATCCAGGCAAAGCGCGGAGAGTTGCGGGTCGTCCTGTTTGGCGTAAGCGATCACGTTGGAAGCGGAGAGGGTCTTGATCTTCCAGATCAGCTGCAGCGCAGTGGCTGGATCGCTTTCGACATCGATCATGAGGACGTCGAAGTTCTGTTCCAGCAGCGCGGTGAGATCCACGTAGCTGGCGGGATAATTCAACATCTCCTGAACATCGTTCGCCTGGGATTGGGCGACTGCCTTCCACACCACCTTGCGGCTCGCCTCATCCGGGCCGATGATGGCGACGGACATCCGCTTCGACTCGGTTGAGCCGGTTGGCATCTCCGGCTCAGGCACTGCGAAATGCAAATTGGCGGCCATAGTCAGGCTTCCTCGTGCGGGCAGTTGCGTACGGTGCGAATCGATTACCTTTCAGGTCCCATGCCTTGAGAGCTTCCTGAAGCGATTGAACCCAGGGGCCGAAAAACTGCGCCATGGGAGACGTCCTTGCAGATGGGAAGGGCCGGAATGAACGCGCTCGTCCTGATTTTCCAACCTGGCCACGGGGACAAGGAGACATTGGCAACGGTCAGAACAAGTCTCTTCTGCTGCCCTGCGGAAGCCGGTTCTGACTGGTAACAAAGCTGATACGGGTTCATGGTACACGCGGTACCTGGCAAAGAGTTACGACTTTGAGACGCGCCAGAGTACTTAGGTCACGTATCGGTCAACCGCTGGTCGCTGGAGGCGGACATCCACGATGCACGTGCATGGACAGTTCGGCAGCCGTTCATTCGGACTCATTGAGCCGGAACTCTTCGACGTAAAAAGTGCACGCATTCTATGGAAAAGAAAAATGCCGGAGGGGGGGTGGGTATTTATTTATCCCCTAAGCTGTTTGTTTGCAACAGAGCGATGACTCGATGAAGCGAACATGCGAAGACATAGCGAAATGTGGGGGTATGAACCCGGTGGGATAAACCGGCCGGATATCCGGCATTTTGGACCGGGCGCCTTTCCGATATTGCGAACCGGGGCTGGATGGATCGAGTTGGAGCGGGGATTGCGGCATAGTTCTATTGTGCGCGTTTGGGTGAATTGGACTGCAAAAAGGCGCGGGGAGAATTGCGATTGGAATCAGCACGTTAGAAAAAAGTTTGGCGCCAGGGGCTTGACGAGAGGCAGCTTCTAGCCGCTAGCTGCCAGCCTCTAGCTTTTTTCGGTTGCGGGGATGTTGGTGGGTTCCGATACGGTGGCGAGGCTTCCGTCCCCGGTCCCCGAAGGCGGGGGACCGCGGGCACCCTGAGCGGGGTTGGCGCCGGTGATCCGGATCAGAACCCGCCTTCGCCATGTGATTGAATAGTAAGGATGGCTACTCCCCGGAGATCGACGGCGCGCGGGCGCTGGATAGCGGCAAAGCGCAAGGCGCGCGAGTATGCGATGGTGGCGCGGGCGCTGGCCTCGACGGGCCACCCGGTGCTGGCGCAGATTGTGCCGGCACGCTTCTGCAATCTGAGCTGCGGCTACTGCAACGAATACGACAAGGTCTCAGCGCCGGTGCCGCTGGACGAGATGCTGCGGCGCATCGACCACCTGGGCAGGCTGGGCACGGCGATGATCGGCATCAGCGGCGGCGAGCCGCTGACGCATCCCGATCTGGACGAGATTATCCGGCGGATGAGAAAGACGGGCGCGATTGCGGGAATGATCACGAACGGGTATCTGCTGAATGTGGAGCGGATTGAGCGGCTGAACCAGGCCGGCCTCGACCACATGCAGATTTCGATTGATAACCTGGAGCCGGACGAGGTCTCAAAGAAGAGCCTGAAGGTGCTGGACAAGAAGCTGCAGATGCTGGCCGAGCACGCCGAGTTCCACGTGAACATCAACTCGGTGGTGGGCGGGGGCTTCAAGGACCCCAATGACGCGCTGGTGATTGGCAGGCGGGCACTGGAGCTGGGTTTCGAATCGACGATCGGGATTATCCACGACGGCAGCGGGCAACTGAAGCCGCTGAAGGATGACGAGGCCCGGGTCTACTTCGAGATGAACAATCGCCGGAAGACGAACTATGCGCAGTTCGACAAGTTCCAGGAGGCGATTGCGCAGGGACGGCCGAACGACTGGCGGTGCCGGGCGGGGTCGCGGTATCTCTACATCTGCGAGGACGGGCTGGTGCACTACTGCTCGCAGCAGCGCGGGTATCCGGGCGTGCCGCTGACGGAGTACACGACGGCGGACGTGCGGCGCGAGTTTGTGACGGCGAAAGAGTGCTCGCCGAACTGCACGATTGGATGCGTGCACCGGATCAGCTACATCGACCACTGGCGCGCGCCGCAAACGCAGACCACTTCGCCGGGCGGACAGGGCGAGCTGGTCAAGATCCAGACGAACGGGTAGGTCGAATCCAGACAATCGAATCGAGAATTTTCTCCGTCGCCAACTGAGGCTGCGCTGCGGGGTGATTTCGACTTTGTGCAGGCGGCGAGTTTGGCAGGGAAAGAATGACGTCTCCCGCCCAAGCAGAGCTTGGACGGGGCACCCGGCGCAGACGCCATGGATGGGGCACACGGCTTCGGACGCTCAAGATGACACTGCGCCTGGCTGGGATGGCGCGGCGGGAAACTGCGTCAGGCTGAGGACGTTGCGGTCGGGGTCGTGGAACCAAGCGATGCGGGCGCCTGCGGGTGAGATCCAGACCGGGGGATGGGCCGGAGTCGTTCATGCCGGGGTAGCGGAGGAACACGACGCCCGCGCGAGTGAGAGATGCGACGGCTTCATCGATGTCTGCGACCTGCCAGCCAAGGACGGTGAAGGGCGCGGGCGTGGGCTGCTGGACGATGGTGACGCGGAGCATGACGCCGTTGGCATCAAAGACGAGCGCGAAGGGCGTGTCCTCGGTGAGGCGCAGGCCGAGCGTGCGCTGGTAGAAGTCGCGCGCGCGGGTGGGCTGGGTGGTGGGGACGAAGGCGATGAGGGGACAGGCGGCGAGAGCGGACTCAGAAGACATGGGCGGCCTCCGTTGACCTGCGACCGGGTCGGGTGCCGATCCACACAGCAAGCCGGAATCTTGCGCCGCGCCGAACCGCTAGCGGCGGCTGAAGGTGCGGGGCCGGGTCGGCGGCGCGACGGGCAGATCGGTTTTGCCTGCCGGGTAGACGGCGAGGAAGCGATCCTGGCCCTCGCCGGAGCTGGCGGTCTCGACGCCTTCGATGTCGCGGAAGGCCATGTGGAGCAGGCGGCGCTCGCGGCTGTTCATGGGCTGGAAGGCATAGGGAACGCCCGTCTTGATGACCTTGTCGGCGGCGACTTCGGCGGCCATGCGCAGCTCCTGCGCGCGCAGGGCTTTGAAGTTGCCGGCGTCGAAGCTGATGAGATCGTGCTCGCGCTGATCGAGACGCAGCATCTGGGCGGCGAGGGTTTCAAGGGAGCGGAGGAGCTCGCCATTGTGCTGGGTGAGAAGAGGAGTGTCGGACCCGCTGATCTCGACGTAGATCTGGCGCGCTTCCAGGCCTTCGGGGTCGCGCGCGCCGTCGCCGGCGGTGATGCGGTATTTGAGGCGCAGACCACCAAGCTTGTTCAATGTGGCCAGGAATCCAGCAATCTTTTGTGCGGCTTCTTGCAGGTCGGCGATCGGCATGACTTACCAGTATCGCAGAAGGAGGAGGCGAGAGCGGGATGAGTGAAGCAATTTATGTTACGCGGAGTTTAGGAGTTAAATATTCGGGACCGATGGGGTCAGTGACGGAGCCGGCGAGGATGCGGTCGATCTCGATCATGGCGTCGAGATCGAGGCTCCAGCCGAAGACGCCCGCGACGGCGTGGAGCTGGTCGGGGCGCTTGGCTCCCCAGAGCGCGACGGAGACGCCGGGGCGGTCGAGGACCCAGCGGACGGCGAGCTCGAGGACTGATTTGCCGTAACGATGGCGGGCGAAGGCGGCGAGGCGCTCGACGGCGGTGATGTATTGGGTGAAGCGGGGCGGCTGGAACTTGGGGTCGGCGGTGCGGATGTCGCCGGGGTCGAAGACCATGCCGCGATGAACGCGGCCAGCGAGCAGGCTGCGGCAGAGCGAGCTGTAAGTGAGCACGGCGACGTGGTTGTTGAAACACCAGGGGAGAATTTTGCGGTCGATCTCACGTTCAAAGAGGTTGTAGGGCGGCTGGTTGGAGGCGAGCGGGACGATGGCGCGGAAGGCCTCCATTTGCGCGATGGAGAAGTTGCTGACACCGACGGCGCGGACCTTGCCCTCGCGGAGAAATTCGGCGAAGAGGCTGGCGACATCATCGATGGGCGTGAGCGGGTCGGGCCAGTGGACCTGGTAGAGATCGATGACGTCGGTGCCGAGGCGGCGCAGGCTGTCTTCCAGTTCGCGGCGCAGGCGGGTCAGGGTGGAGTTGGCGAAGACGCCGCGCTCGTTCCACTCGAGGCCAGCCTTGGTGGCGATGTAGAAGTCGGAGCGGCGGCCATGAGCGCGGATGGCGCGGCCGATGATCTCTTCGCTGCGGCCGTGGCCGTAGATGGGGGCAGTGTCGATGAGGTTGATGCCGTGATCGAGGGCGGCGAGGCAGGTGGCGATGGCGGCTTCATCGGGAACGACGCCCCACTCCAGCCCGCCGATGGCCCAGGTGCCGAGGCCAATGCGGGAGACTTGCGTGCCGGCGATGGTGGTGGTTTCCATGCAGCAATCATCTTAAGCGCAGTGCGGTGAGCGGGCGAGCGTTGTGGGGGCGAACGGCCGATGGTGAAGCAAACTTAAACTCAGGCTCAGGTGAAATTAAGGTTGCCATCGTATGCTTGTGGTGTCTATGAGGTCCCCGATTTCAGGTAACAAGTGGCTGCAATCCATGCGGGCTTTTGCGGCGGTGGGCTGCTGCTGGATGAGTCTGCTGGCGTGGGTGTGCCCTGCGGAAGCGCAGACGAGCGCGACTCAGACGGTGACTCCGGCGGTGCCGATCACGCTCGATGAGGCGATCCAGCGGGCGCAGACAAATGAGCCGACGTATGCGGCGGCGCTGGCGGAGAGCAAGGCGAGCGGGCTGGACCGGCTGAATGCGAGGGCAGGGCTGCTTCCGAGCGTGGTCTTTCACAACCAGGCGTTGTATACGCAGCCGAATGGACTGTTTACCCAATTGGGCACCGGTACCGGGGCGGCGGTGCAGCAGAATCCGCTGTTCATTGCGAACAATGCGATTCACGAGTACGTGAGCCAGGCGGCGGTGAGCGAAACCATCGGATTGGCGGGCGTGGCTGCGGTGAACCGAGCGGATGCGACGGCAGCGCTGGCGGCGGCGCAGTATGAGGTGGCGCGGCGCGGGCTGGTGGCGGCGGTGACGGGGCTGTATTACGGACTGCAGGCGGCGGACAACAAGCTGGCTGTGGCACAGCGCGCGGAGAGC
>JAGWML010000186.1 GCA_028873155.1 Acidobacteriota bacterium | reverse complement strand
TCCAATATTTTTCTTTTCCACCGAAAGCGTGCACAAAAATTCCACCTCAATATCCGACTCATTCAGTCCGAGTACCGTGGGCCCGCGCTGGTATCATCGCAGCGGGGATGGGGTTCCCCCTTTAACCGCTGTTCTGCCCACAGGCTGGACAGATGATGACTCCTGGCAGGCTGTCCTGTCGCGGAGTCATGCCCCGGCGCGATCCCTGCACAATTTCAAATTCGCGCGCACCGCGTTTTCGCTGGCCCTCTGTCTCCTCAGGCCGGCGCGTTGCTCGCAGAGGAGAAGGCCTTGCAGAAATATCTGCTCATCGCCGCCGGCGGAGCGCTCGGCTCCATCGCACGGTACTGGGTCGGCGCCACTGTCGGCAGCCGCATGGGAACCCGATTTCCTTACGGCACCTTCGTCATCAACCTCACCGCATGCTTCATCATCGGCTTCTCGCTCACCTGGCTCGGCAAGCGCGTCGAGCTCAGCCCGGCCTGGCGCTATCTCATCCCCGTCGGCTTCATCGGCGCATACTCCACCTTTTCCACCTACGAGTGGGAGACGCTCTCCACTCTGCGCTCCGGCGCCTTCGCGCTGGCCGCGCTCTACGCCATCGGCAGCCTCATCCTGGGCCTTGCATCGGTCTGGCTCGGCACCGCTCTCGCCGACCTCATTCCATAATCGGCTCAACTCGACCGCAGCGTCCGCTCAGGCTACAATCCTTCGTTGTCCCGGGAGGGCCTATGCTCCAATCCGGCAAGGCGGTCAAAGTCACCATCTACCTCAGTGACGGCGCCATGCACCATCACGTCCCGGTCTACACCAGCCTCCTCGACTTCCTCTATCGCAGCGGCGTCGCCGGGGCCACCGTCATCAAAGGCGTCGCGGGTTTCGGCGCAGCCCACCGCATGCATGCCGCGCACATCCTCGAGATCTCCGACTACCTGCCCATCCAGATCGAGTTCATTGAGTCGCGCGAAAAGGTCGACGCCGTTCTGCCCGAACTCCAGAAGCGCATCGACTCCGGCCTCATCGAGGTGCAGGAAACAACTATCCTCATGCCGGAGAAAAAGTAGCAGCTCACTTCACTGACGTGAACGGCGACGCCGGCAGACCCGCTCCGTTGAAGAGATTGCACTGAGGGCTGTTCGCCCATCCGTAACGGACAAACTTCGGCGCGCTCACCTCCGGGCTCAGCGCCACCACCGTCTCGCCCTCAATCCGCGCCGCCGCCGGCACAAACCTCCCATCCGCGCCCGCCACTTCAAACCCCGTCAACAAGTCGCCCTTCGCCGTCAGCCCCTGCGCATCGTCAAACCACGCACGCATCGCCGCGCCCTCCGGCGTTGCCTCGCGGAACATCGGCCCGTTGTACTCCACCCGCTCGCCATAACTCAGCGCCCGCGCCGCCAGCGCCAGCCTGTGTCCCACGTCCACCTTGTCCGTCGGGTGCACATTGTCCGGGTTCCCAATATCGATCGTCACCGCCATCGCCGTATTGCTCACTGCCAGCGTCTTCAGTTGCTGATCGCGCAAGAGCGCCAAGTCCTCCGCCGGCGTCGACTTGAAGTTCGAAATCTGCACAAACAGGAAGGGAAAATCGCCAATGCCCCACTCGCGCCGCCAGTCCTCAATCAGCGTCCGCATCACGCGCTCATAAATCGGCGCGCGCGCCAGCGCGCTGTTGCTCTCGCCTTGGTACCAGATCACTCCGCGAATCGCCGTCGGCGTCAGCGGCGCAATCATCCCGTTCCACAGCAATCCCGGTCCCCAGCTCGCCAGCGGTGGATGCCACGGACGCAGGGGAAACTGCGGCTCTGGCTTGCCTGCCGCCTTCGCGGCCTCGCGCTGCTGCTCTTCATCCTTGTCGCGCAGCAGCAAATCCCCCTCGGCGTCCGTCATCTTGCCTCGCACGGCAAATACCGGCGCCAGCGATGCGTTCTCACCCAGCGCCGCCAGCCGCGTCCATGCCTCCGCCACCGTCCCGCCCCATGTCGCATCGATCACGCCCACCGGCACATGCTCGCGCGCGCCAATCTCTCGCGCAAAATACCAGGCCACTGCGGAGAAATCCCGCGCTGTCTCCGGTGTCGAAGCGGCCCAGCCATCCGTCTCCACATCGTCCTGCGCATACTCCGCTGCCTTCTTCTTCACCATCAGCAGCCGCATCTCCGGGATGCTCGCCTTCGGCAGATCCTCGGCCGCCGTCGCCGCCTGCCGCATCGCGAACTCCATGTTCGACTGACCCGACGCGATCCACACGTCGCCCACCAGAACATCGTCCAGCGTGATCGTCTGCGCTGTCGCAGCGGCCGCTTCGCTCCGCACCGTCATCGTGAACGGCCCGCCCGCCGCGCCCGGCTTCAGATACGTCTCCCAGCGCCCCAACTCATTCGCCGCCGTCGTCCTGCTCTCCCCGCGGAACGCAACCGCAACCTCCTCACCCGGCGCGGCCATGCCCCACACGTGAACCGGCCGGTCCCGCTGCACCACCATGTGGCTGGAGAGAACACGCGGAAGAGTGATCTGTGCTGACAAAGCTGCAGACGAAACTAGACAAAGCACCACAGCGGCGATTTTCACATCTGGCCTCACATGTTGGGGTTACCGAAACGTCGACCGTCCGTTTGCGCTCTCCAGTTCCGGCCAGATAACGCTATCAGACTCAATCCGTTGCCGCCACCATACCTTTTCCTCTAACCAATGGAATACTTCATCCACGCGCGCAGGCAACTAGGACGGTGGCATCGGGTTCAAACCACTCAGCAGCCACAAACGCACCGGCATGACGCGCTCTGCCTGTCGTACCCTGTAAGGAGAATCTCGCGCTCGACCAAGATTGACGAAGCCAACTATGCGCAAGAACAGCACATTTGTTTTCGCCCTCCTGGCCTTTGCCTTCTTTGCTGTCTTCTGCCCAAACTGCCGGGCGCAGGCCGCCCTGTTGCTGGAAGAGCCCTACGGCTTCTTCGGCGCCGTCAATCCCACCGGGCACACCGCCATTTACTTCGAGCACATCTGCGCCGAGACGCTCACCCAACTGCGCCCCTGCCGTCCAGGAGAGGACGGAGCAGTCATCTCGCGCTATCAGGGCATCGACGACTACGACTGGATCGCCGTTCCGCTCGTCCCCTATCTCTACTCCACAACGGACCCGACCGCAGTGCCCGAGCACGCCGATCACGCCGCAGTCGAGCGCCTTCGCGACAACTACCACGAATCCCACCTTGAAAGCCTGGGCCCGCACGTCATCGAAGGCAACTTCTTCCACGGCGGCTGGTCGGAACTCGTCGGCGTGGCCTACGAGCGCCGCATTTACGCCTTCCGCTTCAACACCACCGCCGCGCAGGATGCCGCTTTCATGGCGCGCATGAACGCCGCGCAGAACACCTCGCACTTCGACCTGCTCTTCGACAACTGCGCCGATTTCGCCCGCGACACGATGAACTTCTACTTCCCCGGCGTCTTTAGCCGCAGCTTCTTTCCGGACGCTGGGATGACCACGCCCAAGCAGATCGCCTACAAGCTGGTGCGCTACGGCCGCCGCCATCCAGATGTCGATGTCAAGGTTTTTGAGATTCCTCAGGTTCCCGGATACCGCCGCATGAGCCGCTCCAACAAGAGCATCTCTGAATCGCTCATGACCACCGGCTATGCCATTCCTCTTGTGGCGATGAATCCCTACCTCGCAGGCGGCATCTTTGTGGACTATCTCGTGCGCGGACGCTACCACCTCATCCCCAAACATCCCGAAGTGCTTGGGCCCACAAATCTTTCAGCATTGACATCTCCTGCTGCACCCTCGCAGAATCTTGAGAGCGCCGATCTGCGGACCGCCAATGAGGGTTCAACCGAGATTCGCGCATCTTCCGCCGGCCCCGCAGCCATCAACGCCAAAAGGAATGTGAACGCCGATGAGTAAGACTCCGCAGAACCTCAAGAACCACGCCAAGCTTGACCCGCTCTTTCACTTTGTCCTCGCCTGGGTCCTGCTGATCAACCTCATCGTTGCTATCACCTTTGTCGTGCACCGCCGCGATTTCTACGCAGCATGGTTCCTCGTGCTTTCCATCGCGGCTCTCGGCGCTCTCTTTCGCCTGCGGCAATATCCCCTCAAGGTGCAGGACCGCGTCATCCGCCTGGAAGAGCGCCTCCGGTTGCAGGCGCTCGCCCCCGCCGAGTGGCACACTCAGATCTACAAGCTCACTGAAGATCAGCTCATCGGTCTGCGCTTCGCCAGTGATGACGAGGTGGTGGAGCTTGCCAAGCAGGCGCTGGAGCACAACCTCAACCGCAAGCAAATCAAGCAGCGCATCCAGAGCTGGCGCCCCGACGAGTGGCGCGTCTAGCGGCCGGACATTGCCAGCAGAGTCAGCACCAGCAGCACCAGCCCAACGCCGATTGCGGTAAAGCCCACCACGCGCGACAGGCGCACCAGTGAAACCTCCGGTACCCGACCCACGCGCCTGTCCAGCGTCCCTTCCTGCTTCAGGCGCTCATACTCATCCCGCCGCTTCTTCTTGAACTCCTCTTCGCTTTCCACGCCCGTAAAGATCACCATGTCCATCGGGAAGCTATCCGGCCGCAGGTGCGTGTTGACGAAGTGAATCATGAAGATGAACAAGATTGCTAGCAGACCCTCTTCGCTGTGCACAATCAGCACCGCATTCAGCGCCCAGCCAGGCATGAACCGTGCGAAGAACGGCGCGAACCACATCGCGTATCCCGAAAATCCAATCACGACCATGCCCCAGAAAACCGCCCAGTAGTCGAACTTCTCCCAGTAGGCGTAGCGCTCAAATCGAGGCCTTGCTCCCAGGCCGACAAACCAGCGAAAGTGTCCCAGCAGATCCTTCACATCCTTCCAGTTTGCGACCATCGACGTCGCCCCCCAGAAGATGCCCTTCTCGCGCCGCACCCATGCGCGCCGGAAGATATCCACCACGTGAATCGCGAAAGCGACTGTCAGCACCAGCGCGCAGAACTTGTGAAAGAAGAGGATGGCCCCGAAACCACCGACTGTCCTGGCCATACCCTGCGCCCAGAAGCTGTCGCTGAAGCGCAGCGGAAGTCCAGTCGCCGCAAGGCCCAGAAACGTCGTGAGCAGCACCACGTGCAGGTAGCGCTGAGCCGCCGTGAAGCGCACAAAGTAGCGCTCAGGCGGCTCCTGTGCAGCCACATGCTTTTCTTCGATTCGCTCCGCCTCAGGCATTCTTGCCTCCATTCGCTGCGTTGTTCTTCATCTGCTCCAGCCTTGCGCGGACAATCCACAGAACGGTATGAATCAGGAAGAACGTCAGCACGCTCGCAAGCAGAAGATTCATAAACAGCCGCACCAGATAGAGCGGCAGATTTGTCCGCATGTCACGCGCATTCGCGTGCGGCTGGTACTGCACAAACCGCGCATTCGCATTCGCATGGCACTGCCCGCAGGTCTGCACAAGGTTCGCCGGCGCAACAGGAGAGCGCGGATCTCGCGCAGGGAGCACCTCATGCGAGCCGTGACAGTCCCAGCAGCGGGCTGTGTCCACATAGCCGCCCAGCATGCTGAGTTGCGAGTGGAATGTGTCCCGATAGGTCGTTGCCTTGTCGGCATGGCACGATCCGCAGAGCGGTGCCGTATGCGCGCGAAAGGCTGCTTCCGCCGGCTGCTGAATGGCGTGTGTTGTGTGGCAATCTGTGCAGACAGGAGCCTTCGGATTCCCTCGTGACAATGCGTGCCCGTGCGCGCCGCTCGCATACTCCATCGTGATCTTTGCATGGCATGTTCCGCATGTGGCCGGAATGTTGGCGCGATATGTGGCGCTCTCCGGATTCTTGTGGCTCAGAATATGGTGTGACCCGTGGCAGCTCTGGCAATTGGCTGCGACCAGCAACCCCTCTGTGCTCAATGCGGCTCCGTGAATGGAATCCAGATAACTTGGATACACGTTTGACAAGTGATGATCCTTCGCCAGCCCGTCATTCCCGTGGCACTTCCCGCAAGTGCGCGGAACATTCAGCGGATAGACGGCTGACCGCGGATCTGTCTTCGTCACAATCGC
>JAGWML010000185.1 GCA_028873155.1 Acidobacteriota bacterium | reverse complement strand
TGTACGCCAACGGCCGGATATACACATTCGTTCGAAACGCATTCCGCCGCATCAACTCCACCGTGATCGCTGTCAGTTCCTCCGGCGTCGCCGGCACGCCGATTCGCAGAATGCCACAGTTGCGTTTCCAGCGCTCAAAGTGCTCCACCGGCCGCATCACAAACAGCTCCTGCGCCGCCGCATCCCAGTGCGCGCGAATCCCCTCAAACACGCCGGTCCCATAGTGCAGGGCGTGCGTCAGGATGCCCACCTTTGCTTCACCCAGAGGCATATACTGCCCGGCGAAGTACACAGTCAATTTCGGATCGGCCTCAGCCTGCATGGCTCACCTCCTTCGCCGCCGCGCGAAACAGTTCCCTGCCTCGTGCCAGCGCGCGCTCATCCAGTGCAAAATACTTCGCATTCTTCACCAGCCGCCGCAGCGCCGCGTACACGCTCGCCTGCGGCAGCGCATCGGCCAACTCCAGCAGCGCGCCCAGCATCACCATGTTGGCCGCGCGCGCATCGCCCAGCTCATCGGCAATCTGCGTAAACGGCAGCGCCAGCACATGCACATCTGCCCGCGCACACTCCTCGGGAAACACGTCGCCGTTGTAGATCACCCAGCCGCCGGCCTTCACCGCCTTGTCAAACTTCTTCAGCGATGGCTCGTTCATCGCCACCAGAACATTCGGCGCCGTCACCAGCGGCGAATCAATCGCCTCCCGCGACAACCGCACATGGCAGTTCGATGTCCCCGAACGCATCTCCGGCCCGTACGAAGGCAGCCACGACACCTCCAGTCCCGCATCCAGTCCCGCCTCGGCCAGCACCTCGCCCAGCAGCAGCACGCCCTGCCCGCCAAATCCCGCGACACGCACCTGCAGGTCAATCGGCTTTCCCGCAGTCGCCAGCTCCTTCGGCAGCAAAGCTTCACCATCCGTCAGCCCCAGAATTCCGGGAATCGACTCCAACGCCACTTCTTCCGGCCACACGCGCGGCTGCCTTTCCTTTGTGCGGTCGCGCAGCACGCCCAGCGGATACGTCTTCTCCATCACCTCGCGCACCCACCGCTGCGAGTCCACCGGCGACAGCTTCCAGATTGTCGGACATGGCGAAAGCACTTCAATAAATGAGAAGCCAAGCCCGCGCACCTGGTTCTCCACCGCCCGCCGGATCGCCCGCGATGCCTGCGCAATCTCCTTGTTGTCGCCCAATCCCACGCGCTCGATGTACACCGGAGCCTCCAGCGTGGCCAGCAGCTCGCTCATGCGCAACGGATAGCCTTCGTTCTCCGCGCTCCGCCCCAGCGGCGTCGTCGTGCTCTTCTGCCCCAGCAGCGTCGTCGGCGCAAACTGCCCGCCCGTCATGCTGTAGATCGCATTGTTCACAAAAATCACCGCGATGCTCTCGCCGCGATTCGCCGCATGCAGAATCTCCGCCGACCCAATCGCCGACAAGTCCCCATCGCCCTGGTAGCTGATCACCACGCTCTCTGGCCGCGTCCGCTTCACCGCCGTCGCCACCGCCGAAGCCCGCCCATGCGCAGCCTGCACGTTGCCCACATCAAAGTAGTAGTACGCAAACACCGAGCAGCCCACCGGGCTGATCAGTACCGTCCGGTCCTGGATCCCCAGCTCATCAATCGCACGCGCGAGCATCTTGTGGATCGTCCCATGTCCGCATCCCGGGCAGTAGTGCGTCTGGTGCTGCAGCTCTTCCTTGCGCTTATACGTCGCATAGAACGAATGCGGCTTCTCGTGCACCACCCTGAACTCCGTCAGCACTTCGCTAGGCATGGGCCATCTGCTCCTCTTCTGCGCGACGCGCCGTGAACTGCGCCAATCCCATCTCTGCCGCCAGCCTGCGTACCACTCCCAGCACGTCCTCATGCGACGGCACATTGCCGCCCATCCGGTTCACGAACTCCACTGGCCGCGCGCCATTCAGCGCCAACCGCACGTCGTCCACCATCTGGCCGTTGCTCATCTCCACCACCACAAACACCCGCGCCCGCTGCGCCAGCCGCTTCACTTCCGTCACTGGGAATGGATACAGCGTGATCGGCCGCAGCAGGCCCATCGGCAGACCGCTCGCGCGCGCCTCTGCCGTCACGGCCTTCAGAATGCGCCCCACCATGCCGTAGCCCACCAGCACAATCTCCGCATCCTCCGTGCGCCAGCTCTCCGCGCGCTGCTCTGCGCGCTCGGCCCGGCGATACTTCTCTTCCAGGTGCTGCACATGCGCTTCCAGCTCATCGCACCCCAGATGCAGCGACGTAATCAGATTCCTCCGCGTCTCCCGCGTCCCCGCCACCGCCCACTCCGGCATCCGCGGCGCAATGGCCCGCTCCGGAAACTCCACCGGCTCCATCATCTGACCGATAAATCCATCCGCCAGCACAAACACCGGGTTCCGATACCTGTCCGCCAACTCAAACGCCAGCGCCGTCAGGTCCGCCATCTCCTGCGCCGAACTCGGCGCCACCACCAGCGTGTGATAGCTCCCATTTCCGCCGCCCTTCACCACCTGGTTGTAGTCGCTCTGCTCTGCGTTGATGCTGCCCAGTCCAGGTCCGCCGCGCATCAGGTCCGCAACCACGCATGGCAGCTCCGCGCCGGCCATGTAGCTGATCCCTTCCTGCATCAGGCTGATCCCCGGCCCGCTCGACGCCGTCATGCACCGCACCCCCGCCGACGACGCGCCATACAGCATGTTGATCGCGGCCACCTCGCTCTCCGCCTGCAGAAACACGCCGCCCGCCTGCGGCAGATACAGCGCCGCAGCCTCTGCAATCTCGCTCGCCGGCGTAATCGGATACCCATAGAACGCGCGGCAGCCCGCGAGAATCGCGCTCCGGACAATCGCCTCGTTGCCCTTCATCAGTTGCTTGCGCATGCCATCGCCCCCTGCGCTCCCGCGCTCACTCCCGCCTTGGCCCGTAGCACCGTAATCGCGCCCGGCTCCGGACACACCATGAAACAGATCCCGCATCCCGTGCACCCCGAGCCCGCGTACACCGCCGTGCGATAGCCGTAATGATTCAGCCTCTCGCTCATCCCAATCACCTTCGGCGGGCAAGCCTCCACGCACAGTCCGCAGCCCTTGCACTCGTTCACGTCGACCCGCAGCAGACCTCGATCTCGCTTCGTCGTCTCCATCGTCCTCTCCGCCTCCATCGCAGCCGCGCCCTTCATGCCGGCACCACCGCGCCCTTGCGCTCCATGTAGTGCGCACGAACCGCAAAATCTTCCAGCTCCTGCCGGTACCGCGGTTCGGCAATCCGAATCAGCGCCTCTGCCCGCTCGCGCAGGCTCTTGCCGTGCAGATACGCCACGCCGTGCTCCGTCACCACATAGTGCACATCCGCGCGCGACGTCACCACGCCCGCGCCCGGATCCAGCACCGGCACAATCCGCGACACCGCGCCCTTTTTTGCCGTCGCCGGCAGCGCAATAATCGGCACGCCGCCCTTCGACCGAGCCGCCCCACGAATGAAATCCAGTTGTCCGCCAAAGCCGCTGTACGGCCGCGTCCCCATCGAGTCCGCGCACACCTGCCCCGTCAGGTCCACCTGAATCGCCGAATTGATCGCCACCATCCGGTCATTGCGTGCCACCACAAACGGATCGTTCGTGAACTGAATCAGCCGAAACTCAAATGCCGGATTGTCGTGGATGAAATCAAACAGCCGCTGCGTCCCCAGCACAAACGCCGCCACCGCCTTGCCGCGCAGCAGCGTCTTGCGCGCACCGTTGATCACGCCCCGCTCCATCAGCTCGATCACGCCATCCGGCACCATCTCGGTGTGGATCCCAAGATCGCGCTTGTCTTCAAGGCACGCCAGCACCGCCTCCGGAATCCCTCCGATCCCCGTCTGCAGCGTCGCTCCATCGGGAATCAGCGAAGCCACATGGCGCGCCACCCGCAGGTGCAGGTCAGTAAACGGCTCGGCCTGCATCTCCAGCAGCGCATGATCCGTCTCCACCACTGCCGTAATCTGGCTGATGTGAACAAATGTGTCCCCATGCGTGCGCGGCATCCGCGGATTTACCTCTGCAATCACGGTCCGCGCGCAACGCACCGCCGTCAGCGTGCAGTCCACCGTCGTGCCCAGACTCATATAGCCGTGCGCGTCTGGCGGCGACACCTGCATCAGCACCACGTCCAGCGGCAGCTCGCCGTGCTCAAACAGCCCTTCAATCTCGCTCAGAAAAATCGGCGTGTAATCCGCACGCCCCGCGGCCACCGCCTCACGCACGTTCTCGCCCAAAAACAGCCCGCGGTGCCGGAAGTGCCCTTCAAACTCGGGCAGCGTGTAATCCGCATTGCCCAGAGTCTTCATGTGCACGATCTCCACATCGTGCAACTCCGGCGCCCGCGCCACCAACGCATCCACCAGCGTCGAAGGCGTCCCGCACCCGGACTGAATCCACACCCGCTCGCCCGACCGGACCGCCTTCAGTGCATCGGCCGTGCTCATCAATTTTCCGCGATACTCGTCGCTCCAATGCATCCACGCACCTCCACAGCGCGGACCTTCTACAAAGCCCGACTTATGGTGAGCGCTGAAAGCCGTATGTGCAGTGACAGGCATCACGTTTTAGACACAAAAAACGCGTGACTTATGAACAAAAAGCCACGCGCCATCAGATGTTTAGAGGTTTGAAGTCGCGAAGTAGTTAGCTCGAAGAAACAATCGCAACTTATCGCATCTTATACATAACTTACTAAGGTATTCGGGGTCGATTTCCTTCGATTCTTAAGCGCTCGACGCACCCCTCCGGTGCGCGCCCCGCGTCGCGGATTTAGTCCCGCATCGCCCGCAGAACCTTCGCCGTCGTCACCGCCTGGCCCACATGCCGCTGCGTGTGGTCTGCCACGTGAATCATCGCCCCACCAACCGAGGTCGGCAACTGCTTCCGCCCCACGCCGCGAAACGCATTCAGATCCGCTCCCGCCAGCGCCCGCACCCGTTCCGCCGCCCGGTCAAAGGATGCCCGCACCTCTTCCAGCATCCTCGCCAGCGTCTCTTCTCCGCCCTTCTCGGCCTTCATCGACGCCAGTTGATCGGCAGAGAGCTGATCGCCCTCGGCATACGTCAAAATGCGATCCGTCGACCGCGCGATGTGCCGCAGATGAAACCCGAGCGACGGCAGCCCCAGCGGCTCCATGTGCGCCTCCGCATCCGTCAGCCCGCTCGTCCACTTGGTCAGGTCATCCCACGCCAGATCCAGCGCGTGCAGCACGGCCCGTCCCGCCGCCGGAACCTCGGAATAGGTGCCGCGCAACCAGGGCTCAGTGTAGGGAGTGGGAACAGGGGAAGTGTTCATGCATCTAGTCTAAAACGAAAAATGAGCCACCCGTCTCCAGGCACAACATCCTTCCCTCTGCGTCTGTCATCCTGAGGAGCACATCGACCAAGGATCTGCATGTGCCTACGCGATCTCTGTATTGGGGCCAATCTTCCCGTTGCGGACAATCCGTTCAGAATCCGGGAACCTGGATATTGTTGGCGGGTAACCGGAGTGTCCCATCTGTTACCGGATCAGTCTCGTTGCAAATTCAGTGCTTTTTGCCTGGCACATTCGCTCCGTTCTGATGCAGGATCAGGGATTGGACAGCGCCGGCGGCATCAGGGACAAATTCGATCTCCGCTCCGACAGCCGCGATGAAAAAGCGCGGGTGGCCATCTTTGATTCCCTGATACAAGATGGGAATCGCTGGCTGGTTCGTCGCCTGCACGGTTAGCCCGTCAGCGGCCTGAACGATGGTAAGTGAGAAAGTAGGCGTAAGATCATACACGCCGACGAACCGAGTCAGCTCCGCTGGAGCAATCGCTACGGGCACGCGCTCTGAATTGAGCACGACCGACTTGCCCAGCGCAACATCGAAAAGCTGCGAACCCATTTGGTCAGGCGCGGAGCCGTTGACATTCGCCAGTACGACGACGCAGATGCGCCTCTCCGGCGCGTAGAGCATGTTGGTGTTGAATCCCTCGATTCCACCGCCGTGATGCACAATCGTGACGCCGTCTTCGTTCTGGATCACCACGCCAAGTCCATAATCGCCTTTGCCGGG
>JAGWML010000184.1 GCA_028873155.1 Acidobacteriota bacterium | reverse complement strand
GAAGTGGAAAATGGCAGCGTTCTCTCCGGGCGGATGTCGAGGCATGGCTCCACTCCCGGACTGATTCACGTTCATGTTTGCGTTCGGTGTGGACACGCAAGGAGAAGAGAGGAAATAACTGGGCCGGAAATGGCTTCTGGAATCTTCCAGTGTCCGAGCTGCGACTCGAACGGTCCATTGAACATCGAAATCCGCGGCGCATTCGAGTAGCGATAGAACACTATCCTTTCTGCAGCCACGACTACGCAGTCAAATTCAGTCTCTGCTGAACCGGACGACGCAAGGTATCGAGCTTCCTTCCAGCTGCCTTCACGAACTCTTTCACAATCCTGTTTTTATTGTCAGAGCAGACAGCAAGTTCGGTGCTGAAGTGCAGATTGCTCTCGGCCAGAGGACGCATCGTGATTCCGTTCTGCGCGATGCGCCAGGCACCGACGCGGTCCAGCAGCGCCACGCTGTCATGAAGGAAGATCATGGACATGGCCTGCTCCGCTGTCATCACATGATGCACGTCCGAGGCCTTCACACCGGCTTCCGATGCCGCCATCTGTATCATCTCGTGTGAATAGGGGCTGACCCGTCGGGACAGCAGTGCCCAGTTACGCTTGTCCAGGTCCTTCATACGAATCTCTTTCTTGCCTGCGAGATGATCGTCGGCCATCATGGCGACGAAATACGGGCTCTTCGCCAGCGCCAGGCAGCTTAACTTCGGATTTTCCTGAACATCGGTAACGACAGCCAGATCGAGCGTGCCGGCAATCAGATCATGGACCAGCTCGCCGGGGTAATCGCTCGTCAACTTTAACTTCAGGCGCGGGTAGAGCGGGACTCGCACCGCCATCAACGTCGAAACCAGGAACGGGTCTGTCGCCGCGGTGGCGCCGATGTTCAGGGTCTCCTCAGCGCCGCGAAATGCCGCATTGGCAGAGGAGACAGCCCGCTCCATGTGCATGACCGCCTCCTGTGCTTCTTCCACAAACCGTCTGCCGGGTTCCGTGAGTTCAACGGACTGATGGTTTCGCTCAAAGAGCTTAAAGCCGAGCTGGCTTTCCAAAGCGTTGATGCGCTTGGTTACGGTGGATTGGTCGATGTGAAGCCGCACTGCTGCCCGTGAAAAGTTCAGGTCCTGGGCTACGGCGATTGCGGCTTCCAGCAACCGGAGTTCTGGAAGAATCATGGCTGTCCTCCGCGCAGAGAACTCTGACAGAGATGGGGATCAAGAGGCCCAAAGGATGGGCAGACTACCTTATTTCCTGAACAACCGCGTATGTGTTTGATGTCGATCCGGGCTACGCCGGTTGCACAACATAGATGTCGTTATGCCTGCGGCGCATAACGGTCTCCCTGGAATTCATTGGACGCAGAAGCGCAGAACTGAGCATCATTGCCCGTACATGCGGCGATATTTGCCGCACTCGATCATCCTTGCGTAGGGAGCTGCACTGATGAGTACACGATTTCTCACCGAGTTTGATGTTGCCGAGCGAACCCAGATCAGTCTCGGCACACTTCGCCGTTGGCGGCTGGAAAACAAGGGACCGAAATATCACAAGTTTGGCTCCCTCGTTCGCTATGACGAAGAAGAACTTACCGCTTGGGAGCAGGCCCAACCGGCGGGAGGCGCGGGAACTCCACGGATAGGCCCCGCCTCAGAGCAGCTCGCTCCAGCGCGACGCGCGGCTTTCGGACGGTAGATACAGGTTGCGGGAGTTGGCATGGATATTCTTACCGGCTATACTACTCGCGGTGAGACTATGCCTACCACATCGCCCAAGATGGGCCGCAAGATCAAGAAGAGCTTCAGCATCTCCGTCGAATCAGACTCTTTCATTCGCCGGAGCTGCAAGGAACGAAAATCCAACTCGGAGTCGGAAACCTTGGACGCGCTTCTCAGTGAACTCATGGCGGTTCGGCAGCAAAAAGCCATTGAAGCTGCCTACGCGGATTACTACGATTCTCTTAGTGAGGACGAAGTAGCTGAGGAGAGCGCATGGGGAAGATTCGCAGAGTCGCAACTCGCAAAGGAAGCGCACTAACCATGCCAACGGCACAGCGATTTCCGCAGCGCGGTGAGATCTGGTGGACAAACTTCCATACCGATCCGCCGGAGAAGGGACGCAGGCCCGTGATTATCGTCTCGCCCAATGCGCGGAATCAACATGAGCGTGCCACCTCGGTTCTTGTGATTCCGCTGTCAACATCGATCCACAAGCTCGGACCTGCTCACCTGTTGCTCCATGCTGGCGAAACAGGACTGCGCATGGATTGCTCCGCCCAGGCAGACAACATCGCTGTGGTCCTGCGGGCGAATCTACGGGAGCCGGAGCCAGGGCAGCGTCCGCTCACCAACACAAAGATTTGCAAACTGGCTTCGCTCGTCAAACTGGCGATGGGCTGTCCTGAGCCCATGGAAACAGGAGAAAAGTAATGGGTCTGTTTCGACGCGGCGGTGTGTGGTGGTATGAGTTCTACTTTGCGGGGCAGCGCATCCGCGAGTCCACCAAATCGAAGTCGAAGACCGTCGCGAAAGAAGCAGAGAAGAATCGCAAGCGCGAGCTGGAAGAAGGCTTCAACAACATCACCGACCAGCGTCGCGAGCGTATTCGCACCTTCCGGGACATGGCGGAGGATTTCTATGACGCCTATAAGCTCCGGCTGCCAGATTCCGCCGTCTTCGCCGAGTACGCGATCCGGCACCTGAATCGCTTGCTGGGCGCAAAGATGCTGGTTGATTTCAACGAGGCCGTCGTCACCAAGTATCAGAACGACCGACTCAGCGAAAAGGCATCCCCCAAGACCATTAATGAAGAGGTTGGCTTTCTTCTTCGCATTCTTGGCGAGCCGGGCGACCTGATCCGTGTCCGTCTCCGCAAGAAGAAGACGCTCAAGCTGAAGACGCGCGAAGTCATCGGCAAGGCGTACAGCGAAGACGAGAAGAAGCGGATGCTCGCAGAAGCGGCCAATGCCCGTTCGCCCCACATCTATCTGGCTCTGACGCTGGCCCTCAATGCCGGGATGCGCGATGGAGAGATCAAGCAGTTGACTTGGGCACAGATCAACTTCGCCAAGCAGTATCTGGCGGTGGGCCGCGCCAAGACGGCGGGCGGGGAGGGCAGGACGATTCCTCTGAACTCGGAACTGTTTGCCGTACTCACCGATTACGTCGAGTGGTACAAGCAGAAGTTCGGGGCGCTCCAGCCAGAGTGGTATGTCTTTCCATTCGGCTCACCGCAGCCGACCGACCCCACCCGCCATGTGACCACCCTCAAGACTGTCTGGACCAAAGTGCGGGCGAATGCCGGGGTGAAAGGACGCTGGCATGACAACCGCCACACGCTCATCACTGAGCTTGCCGAGAGCGGCGCGGGCGACCAGACGATCATGGACATCGCCGGCCACGTCTCGAAGCAGATGCTGAAGCATTACAGCCATATTCGGATGGAAGCCAAGCGCAGCGCACTCGAAGCAATTGTCCGTAAGTCGAGCGCTCCGAACGAGTCACAGCAGGGGTACCCACAAAAGTCCCCACAGTCGCCGCAGAACGGCGGCAAGACGCTCAACAACGGTCACGCACCGGAGCCGATGGAGCTCGCAATTGCACCGAAAAACGGCGCGCGCGATTGCTCAGAATCGCTTGGTTTTACGCAGGATTTTGAGGGGGAGTACCCACAAAAGTCCCCACAGTCGGGCATTTTTGAGGGTCATCGGGGAGTTGGGAGGGGGCGTAAGTCGTTGAAAAGAATTGGCTCCTCAGGTAGGACTCGAACCTACAACCCTTCGGTTAACAGCCGAATGCTCTGCCATTGAGCTACTGAGGAGTGTGCTGGTGGAGGCGGATACTGTCGCCTTGCGCCTCATTGGTTATAACAAATTCCCCGGCGCAGGTCAAAGCCCATCGGCTGATCTCTTTGTGGAAGCAGCACTTCCCTGCTCGGCCTGCCAGCGCGCGTAGGCCTCGTCCATGACGCGTTGCATGTTGTGTGCGAGATCGACGACGTAGGGCTCGCGGAGCATCAGGAAGTGGTCGCCCTCGACGCGGATGACGTCGACGCCGCCCAGAGCGCGCTGGCCCCATCCCATCTTGTAGTCGCGGATGCGGATGTGAAGCTGCTTGTCCGTGCGGAAGAGCGTCAGGCGCCCGCCCCAGCGCGTGGGCACAAAGTCTGGCCCCGGCCAGTAGCGACGGCGCAACTGTTCATTGGCCAGGCGCAACTGTTCCGCGGCCTTTGCCGCAGCGGCGGCCGCAACGGGGTCCAGCGCAGCCTGCGTTTGCTGCTTCCGGAATCGATTCCGCGTGAGGAAGTGCAGCTTGCCGGTCAACGAGAGTTTGCGGAACTTGCGGAACTCGCGCAGGTAGCCACGCAGCTTGTACTTCGTCCGACTCACGGTGTTCTCGACCGGCCAGGCGTCCAGGATGGCGAGCATGGCGACGGGCAGCCCTTGCGCCTCAAGCATGCGCGCCATCTCAAAGGCGATATGTGCCCCCTCACAGTAGCCAGTCAGGAAGTATGGCCCATCCGGGTAGGCTTCGCGCATGGCCTGGATGTACTCAGCTGCTTTGGCTTCGTAGTCTGCCTGGTCATAGACCCAGCTGCTGCCGTCCTTCTCCATCTGCGCCTGCAGGCCGATGACAGGCTGCTCGGGTGCCAGGTGACGCATCAGGAAGACGAAGCCCAGTGCATTGACGTTGGGGCGCGCAACGCAGAAGAGCGGTGGCCGGTTACCGCCTTTACGAATGGGAATAATTGTCTTGAAGGGGTGCTTGCCGCGTTCGTTCTGGATGACGCGGGCAAGCTCGCCCAGGCGCGGCGCGCTGAATAGAAGCGTCAGCGGCAGGTCAAATCCGAACGCCTCGCGTGCTCGGGTCATCATCTGCACGGCCAGCAGCGAGTGGCCTCCCAACGAGAAGAAGTCGTCGTCCAGGCTTACCGAAGTGACGTTCAACACCTCTTCCCAGATGGTCGCGAGCCGAACCTCGACCGTGCTGGAGGGTGCGTTTCCATTGGCGGAGCGGGAGACCAGCGTCTCGGGTGCGGGCAGAGCTTTGCGATCCACCTTACCGTTGGGCGAGACGGGGAGGCGCTCCAGCTGCATCCAGCCGGAGGGAATCATGTAGTCCGGCAGGCGCGACTTAAGAAAATCGCGCAGCTCACCGGGCTCGACCGTTTGGGCGGGGTCGGCCGCGACATAGTACGCTGCCAGGCTGCGCATGCCCGGCTGGTCCTCACGTGCCACCACAACCGACTCACGCAGAGCGGGATGGGCCGCGAGCACAGCTTCGATCTCGCCCAGTTCGATGCGGAAGCCGCGAATCTTGACCTGGTGATCGGCCCGCTGCAGGTATTCGATGCGACCGTCGGGCAGATACCGCCCTACGTCACCCGTGACATACAGGCGTCCATCCTCCAGGAACGGATGGGGAAGAAACTTCTCTGCGGTCAGGTCTGGCCGTCCAAGGTAGCCGCGCGTAACGCCGTCGCCGCTGATGTAGATGCCGCCGGGTACGCCCACGGGCACCGGTTGCAGTTGCTCGTCCAGAATGTAGACCTGGGTGTTGGCGATGGGGCGTCCGATGGTGATGCGCTCCTCCGCTGAGGTGAAGCGGTGGAAGGTCGACCAGACGGTCGTCTCCGTTGGCCCGTAGAGGTTGTAGAGCGGCGTGCCCTCGGCGGCCTGCATCAGGCGCAGGAAGAGTTCGCGCGGCAGCGCCTCCGCGCCGATACAGCGCTTGAGGCCGGCACCCGTGAAGCCTGCGTCGAGCAGCAGCCCCCAGGTGGTTGGCGTGGCATGCAGCATGGTGGCCTGATGCCGCTGCAGCAGAGCGGCAAGTGCCTCTCCATCGGCCGCAGCCATGCGTGGCGTCAGTAACACGGCACCGCCCGTGGTGAGCGCCAGGTAGAGCTCAGGAATCGACATGTCGAAGCCGAAGCTCGCCAGCACCGGCACCACATCTGCGGGGCCCATGGCCAGCTCCTGCGCCATCCAGGTCAGCAGGTTCACCACTCCCCTGTTCGGCACGTCCACGCCTTTGGGTCGACCAGTGGAGCCCGAAGTGAAGATGACGTAGATGGTGTCATCCGGCGTGGCCAGCGGCGGCAGATCCTCCGGCGGGAAGGCCGCAATGGCCTCGGCCTCGCGG
>JAGWML010000183.1 GCA_028873155.1 Acidobacteriota bacterium | reverse complement strand
CAAATCGATGTGGCGAAGCTCTGACAGTGCTCCAATTCCGATGGGGAGCGTACGCAGGTTATTGTTTCTGAGGTGAAGTTCGCGCAGCTTTGAAAGTCCCACGATCGAGTCCGGCAAACTGGAAAGCTCGTTATCGTTGACACGCAGTTCGATCAGCCCGCTCATATGGGCGATGCAACCTGGAAATTGGGAGAGTCGGTTCTCGCTGATATTCAGATATCGCAGCCTCCAGAGCTGTCCAAGTGACGACGGCAATGAAGTGAGGCGATTGTCATGCAAGTAAAGAAAATCACGCAGATTCTTTAGTTCCCCAATTGCTTCAGGCAGTTCGGAGATTTGATTGTGGCCCAAGTCGAGGGTTCGTAAGTTTTGGAGCTTCGCTGCTTCCGGTGATATTTCGGTCAAGCCGTTATCAGCCAAAACAAGCACTTCGATCGATGTCCGCTGCCATACTTCTGCAGGAACGCTCCCAAGATTCCTCTTCCAAAGGTTTAGCGTCCCGTTCGTCAACATGCGTACCAGTCTACCGTTTCTGACTGTGAGGATTATGCTGAATCTCCCTTCATGCGAAATCGCCGAGTCACTCGCTGACTTGCAGGCTGGGCTCGATGGATTAACACAGCACAACTAAAAATGCACGGACATCCGATGCAGGGATAGAAGCGGTTCGCTGGGCCAGAAAGCTGTGGGGTGCGTGGCGCTCCGGGGAGGAGCGCCACGCATTGACTGCGAGGTTGGTGCGGGTTAGGGTCAGTTGCCTTCCGGAGTTTCAGGGGTTTCCGGCTGGGCTATCTCAGCGGCGTAGAGCAGGTAATTGCCGCTCTTGTCGACGAGGAGGTAGCCGTGCACCTGGATGGCTGTGTTCGCAGCCAGCGAGGCGAAGCTTGAAGCTGTGAAGCTATCGCCGTATTGAGTATTGGGGCCGGCAACGGCGTTGAGCGTGACGAGCTTCTCATAGGTACTAAGGAAGGACGGCACGGGGAGGGTGAGGGCAAAGTCGAGATTGGAGCCGGAGGCCTGCGGGGCCGTGGCGAGGACACCTGCAACGTTCTCTCCGCCAAGGTTAATCTGCGTGGCGTCGAGGTTGCCGCTGGAGTCCATTGCACCGCCAACCATGACCGCCTGACCGGGGAAGACCTCGGCAGAGTTGAACATGGAGGCGCTGAGGCCGAGCTGGGCTGCATCCTCATTGATGCCGTAGGTGGTCGAAGAGGCGACGAGCACGTTGAGGGTCATGCCGGAGGGCATCATGGAGCCGAAGTCTTCCTGCGGGACCATGGTGAAGCCGGTGAGGTTGCCGGTGCTGTCACGCGACACGGTTACGACGATGCCCTTGGCGCCATCTTCCTGGCTGGAGCCCATGCCGGCTGCCAGCGGCGTGATGGAGAGCGCGAGGAGCGTGCCGTCAGTCTGCGTCTGGCCCTTGACCTGAACGATGGAGTTCTGGGCAATGGAGGCCAGAGTTACGCCGTTCGGGAACTGGGTAGAACTGCCGATTGCGAAGGTGAATTGCTTGCCGGAGTCGCCCGACTGCACGGTGATGCTGGTGCTGCTGATGGCGACGACCATGCCTGTAACTTCGACTTCGCGGTCGTTGTTATTTTCATTCTCGACCTGAGCGGCGGAGGTGCTGATAGCCGGAGTGAAGGTAACCGTGGTACCGGAGATCGAGAAGGACTGGGCGAGGCTGAAGGCGAGGTGGAGATCGACCTCACTGGTGGTGGTAAAGCTAAGCGCCGGATTGAGCGCCACGGTCACGGTGGGCGAGCTGAGGGTCGCGGTTGCCGTGACGGGCTGGCCGGTGGTGGGATCGAGATAAGTGACCTGCGCGGCAGAGACCGTGACGGTCACGGAGTTGTAGGTGCCGGGCGCAAGGCTGGAGAGCTCGATGGGTTCTCGCAGGGAGCCGAGGCCGGAAAGCTCGACTGTCTCAGGCTGTGAGAGCACGCTGACGGGCGTTCCGCCGGTGGCGGAAACGGACACGGCCGAGATGGTGACCTTGGCGGACAGAATGTTGCCCAGCGGAGCGTCACTGACGGTGACAACCATGGGGGCGGCGCCCGTCTTCGACGCAGTGGTGCCGGCCGCGTTGGTCATGGAGTTGCAGCCAGACAGGAAAAGGATTCCGGCGAGGCCTGCGGCGCCGAGTGCGGAGAGTTGCAAAGATGGGTCCAACTTCATGATTGATTCCTCCGAGAGTTTCTGCCGGAACCGAAACCTTGGAACGGGGTGGTCCGGGTGAATTGATTGGATCAGTCGCGCAAGGCAGCTGCGGCGGATCGATATGGAAACTAAGAGTCGTACATGTAATTCGATGCGTTCGCGAGGCAGTTTTTAACTTTTATGCCCCTTTTGTTGACGATGCACTCTTGAAAAATGCGTTGGGTATCACCAGAAAGTTGCAGAAGCCACCCGGGAAATGCCGAAGTCGAGTCCTGGCCAGGACACTGCGCATGACAGCGCGGCCTTGGAATCAGGCGCGTCGGTTGCGCGAACGTGCGACCGCGGCTGAAGAAGGCACTGGAATGCGGGCACAGCAGAGCGAGTGCGACGCTCATGGAACCTTCAAGCGGCACGTGACTCCTCTTCAAGTCCAAGGCAAAACAGCAGGACAAAGCAAATTGGCAGGAGGTTCAGGAAGCCGATGCGGCTGGATCCAGACTCTCTCTCTGGAATAAGGGACCGGAGGCGGATGAAAAATATAGGATGTGGGAAATCTTTTCCGCAATCCGATCAAGCATTAAGACGCGGAATCCGGCAAAAAGTATGGCCGGACTCTCACAAAAAGTCCGGCCAGTGGAGCAACACTTAAGTCACACAAAAATGAAGAGATGTTCAACTTTGCCGCGTTTTTATTTGACGCGCACGGTGGGCTCGACGGAGAGCCCGGGACGCAGAACGTGGACGGAATCCTCGTCCTTGAGGTCTGTGAAGTCGATACGGACCGGGACACGCTGGACGACTTTGACGTAGTTGCCGGTGGCATTCTCTGGCGGGAAGAGCGAGAGCACGGAGCCGGTGGCCCCGCCGATCTGCGTGACAGCACCCTTGTAGTCCTTGCCGGTGGCATCGACGTGAATCTGGACGGACTGCCCGGCGGTCATGTGGCGCAACTGCGTCTCCTTGAAGTTGGCGATCACCCAGAGATCCTCCAGGGAAACGAGGGTCATGAGGTTCTGGCCGACGGAGACGTTCTGATTGAGCTCGACGCTCTTGCGGGTGACAATGCCCGCGACGGGAGCGGTGATCCTGGTATAGCTGAGGTTGAGCTGGGCCTGTTCAAGCTGGGCCCTGGCTTGCGCAACCTGGGCCAGCGCCTGGCGGGCGCGCGCATTCTGGGCTGCAACCTGCTGCGGGCCTGTCTGCGCATATTTGAGCTGGGCAGCGGACTGGCGCTCGCGCTCACGGGCGACGCGGACGGCATCGCTGGCAGCCTGCTGGCTGGCCTGGGCATCGGCCATGGCGGCTTTGGCGGAGTCGGCTGCGGCCACGGCGGCGTCATATTGCTGCTTGCTGATGACGTCTTTTTCGACGAGGGGCTTGTAGCGCGCCAGGTCCGACTGGGCCTTGGTGTCGTTGGCCTGAGCCTGGGCGACGCGCGCCTGCGCGGCCTGCAACTGCTGCTCGGCCTGAGAGACGGCGGCGTGTGCGCCGGTAACGTCGGCGTTGGCGGAGCTGAGATTGCTGCCCGTGTTGATAGTGGTGATGGGAACGGCGACCTGTGCGGCGGCGGCGTTGGCCTCGGCGCTGGCGAGAGCCGCCCTCGCGTTGTCCACGGCAACCTGGAAGTCGCGGGGGTCGAGCTCGGCGATGGTGTCACCGGCTTTGACCACCTGGTTCTCTTCGACATCGACCTTGGCGACCTGACCGGCGATGCGCGCGCTGATTTGCAAAAGATGGCCGTTGATCTGGGCGTCGTCGGTGTCTTCATAGAAGGTGGAGCGCCACCAGAGCCCGGCGGCAACCAGCGCGAGGATGACCAGGACGACGAGGATGATGCCCTTGCGCCTCGACTTCGGCGGGGTCAGCTCGGTTGTGTCATCGGGCGCGGGTTGGACTGCTGTTGGGTTTGATTCCGCCACGTCTACTTTCCTCCCAGATACTTCTTGTAATCCTGCGCGGCTCCGATAGCGCGCGCAAGGTTGAGTTTTGCAATGTTGTGTCGGTAGAGGCTGGCCACGTACTGATCGTTTGCCTGGGCGACGGACTGCTCAGCCTGACTGACGGGCAGGTTGTCGCTGACGCCGCTGGCATAGCGCTGCTGGGCGTCGCTCAGCTCCTGCGAGGAAAGATCGACGCTGGAGCGGGCGACCTCAACCTGCTGCTGCGCGGAAGCGATGTCGAGCAGTGCGTCACGGACGTCGGCATCGACCTGTGCATTGGCATCGCTGAGCTGCGCTTTGCTGGTGTCGAGTTGCGCCTGAGCCACCTGCGCATCGCCGCGCAGACCAAACTCCTTGAAGAGCGGAACGCTGAGCGTGCCGGATGCGTCGCCGGTGCCATGCGAGTGAAGAACGTTGACGCCGATGTCGCCGTAGTCGCCGGCGAATTTCACGGTGGGCAGACGCTCGGCGGTTGCTGCTTTGCGCTGCTCCTGTGCGGCGGCGGTCTGCTCAACGAGAGCAGCGAGATCTTTTCGATTGGCGTGGGCGTCGCGGATGGCGGCGTTGACGTCAATCTGGTCAAAGGCAGCGTAGGGCACCGTGTCAGTCAAATTGAACCGCTGGTCGAGCGGCAGGCCGATGGTGCGCGCCAAGGCGAGGCGGTCTTTCTCGAGCTGGTTTTTACTGACGATGTCCTGCTGCTGCAGCGACTGGTAGTCGACGCGGGCGCGGAGCTCGTCGAGGCGCGGCGCGGTGCCTGCGTCATGGCGCGCGACGGCCTGATCGAGGGAGATCTTAGCGGTGGCGACCTGTGCATCCACGCTGGCGACGCGTGCCTGATCCGCGAGAACCAGCAGGTAGGCGTTGCCGACGGTGAGGACGACCATGTCGCGTGCGTCCTGTGCGGAGAGCTGAGCGGAGTTGAAGTTGTGCCGGGTCGCGAGGTACTCGTGCAGCGACTTGAGATCGAGCAGAGAGAGATTGAGATACGCGCGCAGATCGGTATAGCCGAAGGGGCCGATAATGACGGGAAATCCGGGAATGCGCAGGCCCTGTGCCGCCAGGTCGACCTGCGAGACAGCTTCCTGCGCGTTGAAGCTGACGGACGGCAGCAGGGACTGAAGCTGGCTGAGGCGCTGTCCACGAGCCTGCTCGGTCTGTGTGGCGCTGAGGATCGCGCCGAGGTTGTTTTTGAGGCCGCGCTGGATGGCTTCATCGAGTGAGAGGCGGATGGGCTCAGCGGTGGCCTGGCCCGACGCGACGCTGCCGGAAAAGCTGGCGGCAGTGGGGCCGGAAGGCGGGTTCGGCGGCGCCTGTGCGGTGGCTGCGTCAAGGAACAAGGCCATCGACGCGAGAATACAAGCGCAGAGCACCAGCACGGATTTTCCTGAGTGATTGGATGGCATCAAGAATCTTTTCGAGTCGTGGCAGGATCTCTGCCGAAAAGTTGTTGGCAAGTATACAGATGCCCGAACAGGGCCGCCGGGTTCGTAAAACGTACAAGTAGTTTACCGAAGAAGAATCGACAGCGGATGAGGCCAGGCAGCTAACGCGCCGTGGAGGCCTGGATGAGCTGGGAGGCGATGGAGCAGAGACCCTGGCGGAAGACATCGCGGACGGAATCGGGCGACCAGCCGGCTGCGCGCGGCCCTGCGTGGGCGGTGAGAAGCTGCGCCACCTCAGGCGATGTGAATCCGGCGACGGCGCGAAGGGCGAAGATGACGCGAGGTCCTACAGCAAGACCGTTGAGCCAGGCGCGAACGCGATCGCGATCTGGACCGGCCATCATCGTCTCAAGCTGATGACCGGAGACACCTGCGGCATCGAGGTCATCAGCGTCGATGCAGCCTGAAACCGGTGACGACTCGGCAGGTGCCGCGAGGCAGCCGGGGTGACGGTGCTCGAGGAGTTCGAGCGCAGACGCGGCAAGCGAGCGGCGACTGCTGGCACGGGCCTCCACGGCATCGTTGCAGGCGGAAATTTCGACGGCTGCGACAGCGGACTCGACAAGCCGGATGCTGTCTTCGCCCTCGCCGACGAGCATGGAGGCGAGGCTGTAGAGAC
>JAGWML010000182.1 GCA_028873155.1 Acidobacteriota bacterium | reverse complement strand
CAAATCGAACTGGATCTCAATACGCCGTCAATCCCACTCGGAAAGTGCATCGCGTCCTTGTTTGAGGCGGTCGCCGAAGAGCATCTCATCCAGCCCACTATCATCTACGAGTTCCCCACCGCCGTCTCGCCGCTCTCCAAGCAGAAGCCGGACGATCCCGAGTGGGTGGAGCGATTCGAGTTCTACATTGGCGGCTTTGAGGTAGGCAACGCCTTCAGCGAGCTGAACGACCCGGTGGAGCAGCACAAGCGCTTTGAGCAGCAACTGACCGCGCGCGAGCATGGCGACGACGAGGCCCACCAGATGGACGAAGACTACGTGCGCGCGCTGGCCTACGGCCTGCCGCCGACCGGCGGCGAAGGCATCGGCATCGACCGCCTGGTGATGCTGCTGACTGGCTCGAAGTCCATCCGCGATGTGATTCTTTTCCCTTTGATGAGAAGCCGAGAACAGAAATCAGAGATCGGGAATCAGGAATCGGACGCCAAGTGAACATTCTCTTCGTCGGCGACATCTTCGGCAGCGCTGGACGCAGAATCGTGCGCGAACATATCGGGCACGTCTGCGAGGCAAACAACGTCGAGCTGGTCATCATCAACGCTGAAAATGCCGCGGGCGGCTTCGGCGTGACGCCGCAGATTGCCGAGGACCTTTTCGACCTGGGCGCGGATGTGCTGACGACCGGCAATCATGTGTGGGACAAGCGCGAGTTGCAGGATTACCTGACGTCCGCTTCGGCAGACAGCCAGGAGCGGCCGCGCCGCGTGCTGCGCCCTGCGAATATGGCGCCGGGGCTACCCGGCTATGGCGTCTTTCAGGGAACCACCCGCAGCGGCGTGGACTACGCGGTCATCGATTTGATGGGCCGTGTCTTCATGAGCGGCACAAACGACCCGTTCCATGCCGTGCAGGGCCTGCTCACCGAGATTACCGCCAAGGTCATCGTGGTGGACTTCCACGGCGAAGCGACGAGCGAGAAGGTCGCCATGGGCTGGCATCTCGACGGCCGCGTCACCGCCGTGCTCGGCACGCATACCCACGTTCCCACCGCCGACGAGCGCATCCTGCCCGGCGGCACGGCCTACCAGACCGACGTGGGCATGAGCGGCCCCTATGACAGCGTTATCGGAGTCGAGAAGGATCTCGTGCTGCACAAATTCCTAACAGGCATGCCGGGTAAGTTTGAAGCAGCCAGGGGGAATCCCAAGATGTGCGCTACCCTCGTGACCTGCGACCCGCAGTCGGGCCGCGCATCGTCGATTGTCAGGCTGACCCTCGGAGAATAGCGCGTTGCACGAGCGCAACCAATCTACTGCGCGGATGCCGTCGGCACCGTCCAGGTTTTGGACACAGCCGATCGTTCCGGAACAGGCTTGCTCTCCATCGCATCCGCGCGCCTGCGCGTGGCCTTCACCACCTGCCCCTTGCGATTGAAAATCAGCGTCCATTCGGCTGGGTGCGCCGCACTCGCATCATCGAAGAACACGATCTGTTCGCTGCCGTGCGCTGAACCATCGAGCTGTGCGGTGAGCGGCGGTTGAATCGAATCGACGCCCTGCTGGGGATCGCTCGCCGCAGTCACCGGATGAGCGCCAGCCAATGCCGCATAGCAGAGCGCATTACCGAGCCAGCGCGAAGTCACCTGGCTCGCTTCCTCGGCCCGTATATGATTGAACGCCGCTACTGTGATGGCATTTACCGGTGCGGGGGCAAAGAGCGAATAGCTGCGCTTCAGAATTGGAATAATGCGGACGCGTCCCTCGCCGCCGCGAGGAATTGAAGCAGAAAACTCCGTGACGTCTCGAGCGCTCACCCGGCGCATGTACTGCAGAAAGAGATGACCTGGGAACGCCGGGCAGACAATCTGCTGATAGCTCCAGTCTTTTGCCGACAAATCGTAACCCAGCCGCGCAGCATGTTCAGCAATGGACGCTTCGGCATCTGCTTCCAGCAGCTTGTCGCCCGCGGCCATCCGCTCAGCCGGAAGAAATCGGACGGCTGCATCGCTTGCCTTCCGCGGCATCGATGTGTCATCGGGCGATTCAATGCTGAAAGGCTTTGCCGCCATCGCGCCGGGCACAGCCCGCACCTTCGGTGTCGCTGTCTGTGCGGTCAGGCATTGCGCACCCGCTGTGACCCACAATCCAGCCAGACCAACGAGAAAGAAGCGATAGATGTCTCGCCTCAGCAGCATCGTATGCACAGACTAGCATCGAACAGCCTTCGGACTGAACCGCGCAAAAGGCAAACGGGACAGCCGAAACTCCGGCTGTCCCGTTTGCAAGCATCCGTTTCCTGGTTGCTTACGCTCCCGGGTGATGCGCTGCCGACGGCTTCTTGTGCACAGGCGCCGCCTTCTTCTTCTCTGGCTGGATGAAGGCTTCACGCAGAACGATCTGCACGGTCTGCGACAGGGTTGCCGTCGCAGGCACCTGCGTGTAGCTGTCGTAGGTACCGTCCAGCTCCGCCGCTGGCTGCAGGCCATATTCAAAGCCAACAGCAGGAATCTCCTTCTCCTCGAGCGGCTTCTTCAGGTTCACGATGAAGTCGGCAATCTTTGCGTCCTTTGCATCCTGCGAGACCGCCATCTTGATCGAATTCGCATCCGCGGAGATCACGATGCCTGGGACCGGCGTAACCTGATCCTTCATCACGCCCCACAGCTTGTCGGCATCATCCTTGGTGCCCGAAGCCAGAATGAACTCCTTGTCATTCAGGTTGAGCGTCGTCAGATCGGGCGTCTCCACCACGACCTTGTGGGCGATTTCAGCCGGCGTAGCAGCCGCTGAGATCTGGAAAGTTCCCGGCGGGAACACCGACCCCGCAGCCTGCGTCTTGATGGCGTCCAGGCCTGTCAAATCGCCGTGGTACTTCTTGTAGTAATACTCGAGCTTGGGCTCAATCTGCGCCTTGTAGGCCGGTGGGGCAAAGTTCCACGCGCGCGCGTAGAACCAGCACGCCTGCACCAGATCCTTGCCATCCGGCTTGGTGTAGGCTTCCGCCAGTTGCAGCGTATCCACAAGACCCGGGCCGCTCTGCGTGGCCTCCGGCGGATACATCATCAACTCGGTGCGATATTCAGAGATCGCCGCCTTCACATCTTTCTTGCCAAGCATGTCGTCCAGCGCCAGCGCCGAGTGGAAGATCGGGAACGAAGCCGCACTCTGCTTCTTCCAATCATCGTCCGACATATCGGCAGGCTTCTGCATCGCCAGACCCTTCTTGGCCAGCGCCCCTGCGTCGTCGCACGTCTGCGCATCAGAAGTCTTTCCGCACTGGGCCTTCTTGATGTAGACCGAGATGAAGAGTGCCTTCAAATTGTTGGGGTCCACCTGAAGCAGCCGGCTCGCGGCTCCGAGTGTCTTGTCCGCATCGCCCAGTTGCTGATAGGTGTCAATCAGCATGTCAAGGACGGGGCCCTTCACCACGCTCTGCGGATAGGTCGTCAGGAAGCTCTCCAGCGCAGTTGCCTTGGCTGCTGGGTTGCTCTGCGTGATGGCCATCTGATAGGCGTTGTACTCGCCCGGATCCTTGATCTGGATTGTTCCGGATTGCTGTGCGCGCAGCGCTGGAGTGTGGAAGAGGCCGAGACCGGCCAATGCCATCGCGGATGCGAAAACGAACTTCTTCATGAAGAGCTCCTGGGAGGTGCGGGATGCAACTCTCTAATTATGCACAATCTGCACACGCGCCTGTGAATCGGCAACCGCAAAACTTATCGGCTTCCTGCCGGAATTCGTAGAAACGCCTTCCGGCTTCCAGTTTAGCGTTGGATGGATTATAGAAATCCTTGCCTTCCGTGACAAGCACCTGATTTTTGAAGAGAAAACACCCCTGCCCCGCGGCGTATCTCCAACCCGCACTTTTTCCGCAGGATGGACCCTTGAGTTTCTCTATTGCAATAACTGGACCAGCTCCGCCTGCTCTGCAAGAAAGGCATCGTGGCCGTGGTCGCTCACCATCTCGCGATAATCGGACTGCACACCCGCAGCGCGAATCGTCTCCGCAAATTTGCGTACCGAATCAGCCGTGAACAGCCAGTCAGAACTGATGCCCACAAAACTCAGCCGTGAGCGAATGCGGCCAAATACATCGTCCGGCCGTTGCGCGCCACGCAGCGGATCCCAGGTATCCATCGTTCGCAGAATTGCCAGGTACGAGTTGGCGTCGAATCGGTCAATGAATCGCATGCCCTGGTGGTCCAGGTATCCGGCGATGTCGAAGCGCCCGCCAATTAAGCCACCCTGCTCATTTGCCGAGCCCCACGGGTCCTCGCCGTTGCGGTTGGGATTCCTTGCAAATCTCTCTTCAAACAGCGGGGCCGATTTATAGCTCAACATGCCGATCTGGCGAGCGAGGGCCAGGCCGCGCCGGGGCTGAAGATGCGGCAGATATCTGCCGCCCAGCCATTCCGGGTCATTCTGAATCGCCTGGCGCTGCAGATGGTTCAGCGCAAGCCCCATGGCAGTCAAAGGCGCCACCGCGATCACAACAGACCGCTCCACGCGAGCCGGATCGTGAATCGCCCAATCCAGCGCCTGCATGCCGCCGATAGAACCGCCCAGCACGAGTCGCAGCCGCCGAATGCCCAGCGAATCCAGCAGCAGTGACTGCGCCCTTACGTTGTCTCGGATGGAGATGAGGGGAAAATCGGGGCCATAGGCCTGGCCAGTGGCGGGAGTCACGGAGCCGGGGCCAGTCGATCCGTAACAGGAACCCAGCATGTTGATACAGATGACGAAGTCGTGCTCGATAGACAGAACCGCGCCGGGTGCAAAGATCTCAGGCCACCAGGAACCCACCAGCGCCGAGCCCGTAAGGGCATGGCAGACCAGCACCGCATTGTCCCGGGCAGCATTGAGCCGCCCGTAGACCGCATAGTGCAGCGTCGGGTTCAAAAGGGAGTGTCCGCACTCGAGGTCCAGTGGGCCCGGCAGGACAAAGTCCCCTTCATAGGTCGGCGTCAGCTGTGGCGTTCCCGCAGGAGCCGTCGCCGCGCCGCTTTCAGGTTCCGTCATACCTTCTATTGTCCCCGAACCGCCGCCGTCTCTGCCTTCGCAGGCGCGTGGCCGTTCGCCTTCACAATTGCCTGATCCAGATCGGCCAGAATATCGCGAATATCCTCGATGCCGATAGACAGGCGAACCATCTCCGGCGTTACTCCCGTTTCCGCCTGCTCTGCTGGTGCAAGTTGCTGGTGCGTTGTCGAGGCCGGATGAATCACCAGCGACTTGGCATCTCCGATGTTAGCAACCAGCGAGAAAAGCTCGAGCGAGTCAATCAGCTTCTTCCCTGCCTCGTACCCGCCCTTGATCCCAAACGTGATCAGCGCCCCCTGACCGTCAGGCAAGTACTTCTTCGTCCGCTCGAAGTACTTGCTCGAAGCCAAGCCTGGATAATTCACCCATTCCACGCCGGGGTGCTTCTCCAGATGCTGCGCCACGGCCTGCGCATTGCGCGAGTGCCGCTCCATGCGCAGATGCAGCGTCTCAATGCCCTGCAGCAACAGGAACGCATTGAACGGAGAGAGCGCTGCGCCGGTATCCCGCAAGCCCTGCACGCGCGCCTTCAAAATAAAGGCAAGCGGTCCGAATGCCTGCACAAAAGAAAGTCCGTGATACGAGGGGTCGGGCTCCGTGAACTCCTTGAAGCGTCCCGACGCCGCCCAGTCAAACTTGCCCCCATCGACAATCACACCGCCGATGCTTGTCCCATGTCCGCCCAGGAACTTCGTCGCGGAATTAATCACGATGTCCGCTCCCCACTCGATGGGCCGCACCAGCGCGGCAGAGGCCGAAGTGTTGTCGATGATGAGCGGTAGCTTGTGCTCGTGCGCAATGCTTGCCAGTCGCTCCACATCGGCCACATCGAGCTTGGGATTGCCCAGGGTCTCGGTGTACACGGCGCGCGTTCTGTCGTTGATGGCCGCGCGCAGCCCGTCAAAGTCATCGCCGTCGACAAAGCGAACCTTGATGCCCAGGCGCGGCAGCGTGTAGTGGAACAGGTTGTAGGTCCCGCCATACAGAGAAGTCGTTGAAACAATCTCATCGCCCGCCGCGGCCAGCGTAGTCAACGCCAGCGTCTCCGCGGCCTGCCCTGAAGCGGTCGCCAGAGCTGCTGCGCCGCCTTCCAGCGCCGCCACGCGCTTCTCCAGCACGTCGGTGGTCGGATTCATGATGCGGGTGTAGATATTGCCAAACTCCTTCAGAGCAAACAACCGCCCCGCGTG
>JAGWML010000181.1 GCA_028873155.1 Acidobacteriota bacterium | reverse complement strand
CACAGCCCCACGCAAACCCCCTGTGCAAACTCCGCCCGCTGTGTGGACAGTGCGTCCTCGCCCACCCCCATCAATCACTTGCCGCGCCCCAGACTTCCACATCGACGATCTGGAAGAGTCAGGGGCGCGTGCGCAATCTTCGGGCTCCTCACCCGCTGCGGTACACTGCCTAAGCATTCGCAGCCAACATCAGGCAAGCCATTACAGAGGAGGTCTCCATGGCACACGACAATGCCACCATTGTTCGTCGCTTTGTGGATGAGGTCATCACCCAGGGAGACATCGACTCCGCGGCTCAGTTTGTCTGCGAAGACGTCGTCGAGCAAGTTCCGTTTCCAGGCCAGGGCCCGGGGCTCGAAGGCTTGAAAGATGTTCTGCGCGGCATGCGAGCCGCCTTTCCTGACCTCATCTTCTCCATTCACGAGCAGATCGCGGAAGGGGACAAGGTAGCCAGCCGCTTCGAGTGGACCGGCACACATAAGGGGACATTCCTCGGCGTTCCCGCTACCGGCCGCCCGGTCCGCGTCTGGGGCATTGTGATTGACCGGCTGCAGGCGGGCCGTATTCAAGACACGCGCATCATCATGGACATCTTCGGCTTGATGATGCAGCTCGGCGCCATTCCCCCTCCCGGAGTCTAGGGCTGTAGGCTGCACCTTCTGCAGCAAGCCGCGCTGGAGCCGGCGCGCACCCTTGGTGATCGGGTTACCGACAGGCATAATAGAGAGACCCACTCCCCAAAGGACATCTCCCTCTGCACGCCCTGCGCCGCATAGCTCCTGGCATTCTCCTCGCCATCTCCACCGCCTTCCCTGCCGTGTTGGGAGGGCAGCCGGGAAATGCGTCTGCGTTTGCCGCAGAGGCCCAGGCCGGAAGCACAGGAACACCCAGCCCAGCCGCACACGCTGATCCCCACCGCTTCATCCTCGACAGGGACGGCCTCTTTCTCGCAACAAGAGATCGCTCCACGCAGATGCGCGTCCACGGATATCTCATGGGAGACGGACGCTTCTTCCTCACCAACCCGGCAGGCGCATCGCAGCAAGTCTTTCTCGTCCGCAGGTTGCGCCCTCTCGTGGAAGGCACGCTCGCGCGCAGGCTCGCCTACCGGTTCATGCCCGATTTCGGCCAGGGGAATCCAGTCATCCAGGAGGTCTATCTGGAGACAACGCAGTTCCCCGCGGCGCACCTGCGCGCCGGCAAGTTCAAAGCGCCCATCGGGCTCGAGGTCATGCGCCAGGATCGCGCACTCACCTTCCCTGAGCGGTCCCTCGCGTCCGACATGGTTCCGCTGCGCGAACTCGGCGTGCAGGTCGCGGGATCGGTACTCGAAAAGAATCTCACCTATGAAGCTGGCTTCTTCAACGGCACCTCGGACGGCGCCAACGCCGACTTTGCCTGGAGCGGATCGAACGAGTCAGCGGGTCGCATCAGGTTGAGCCCGTTCACCCAGGCCGCAAGCAGTCGTCTGCAGGAGATCGCCTTCGGCGTCGGCGCTTCCGTCGGGCATGAGCACGGCGCGCTGCCCAGCTACAAAACCGTCGGGCAGAAGACATTCTTCAAGTTCGACTCTGGCGCATATGCCCAGGGGCTGCACGTGCGTCTTGCGCCGCAGGCCGAGTACTTCAAAGGGCCGCTTGGAGTCATGGCGGAGTTTGTGGTGTCCGACTTGGTCGCGCACATGGGAACTGGCAACGCAGAGCTGCGCAATTCGGCGTGGGAGGTCTCCGGTTCCTACTTCCTCACCGGCGAGCGCAACTCCTACGGCATCGCCACGCCAGTGCGCACCTTCAACCCCGCGCATCCGCTCCGTGACACGGGAGCGTGGGAGCTTGCATTCCGCCACAGCGAAGCACAGATGGACACAAAGGCATTTCCTGTCTATGCGAACCCCTCGTCGAGCGCCAGAGTGGCACGAGAAAGCGCGGGCGGCGTGAGCTGGTATCTCAATTGTGGCATCAAGCTGATGGCGTTCTTTGAGAACACCACCTTCAGCGCAGCGACGCCAAACCGGAACCCGCTGACACCAGAGCGCCTCATAGCCACACGACTGCAGCTCGCTTTTTAGCACACACGCCCGCCCATCAACCGACATAGATGAGAGACCACGAGCTCTCCATACCCCACGCCCTGTCATCCTGAGCGACCAAAGGGAGTCGAAGGATCCGCGGTTGCTTTTCTCATGCAGCCCCGCCGGGTGCCCGTCGGTCCCTCGCCATTGGGGACGAGGGAAGGAAGACTCACCCATCAACCCAGGGCGTCCATCCAAGTGCGTCCGCGCATCGGCAGTCATGGGCGGGAAACCAAAGGCCCACCCCACACCCTGTCATCCTGAGCGACCAAAGGGAGTCGAAGGATCTGCGGTTGTCTTTCGTAGGCCGTCTCCAGATCGGGGTCTGTAGACTTCACAGCCGCCTTACGCGCTCTTCCCCGCCAGCGTCTCCAGCAGGGTGTCGAAGTCCTCCAGCCGCGCGTACTCGATAATGACCCGTCCCCGGCCCTTGTGGTCCTCGATCCGCACCTTCAGGCCCAGCGCCCGCTGTAACTGCTCCGCCACTTCCTTCACATTCGGGTCCACCGGCGGCTCCGGCTTCGGCTCCTTCTTCGTCTTCTCCGGGTACAGCATCCCCTGCACCATCGTCTCTGTTTGGCGAACAGAAAGCGAAAGTTGAGCGACCCGCAACGCTGCCTTCTCCAGCTCAGGATGGAAATTCAACCCCAACAGCACCTTGGCGTGTCCGAAGCTCAGTTGTCCACCCTCCACCAGGTCCTGTACGCTGGCTGGTAACCGCAACAAACGCATGAAGTTAGTCACGGACACCCGGTCCTTTCCGGTCCGCAGCGCCATCTGCTCCTGCGTCATGTGGAACTCCCGCGACAACCGCTCAAACGCCCGCGCCTGCTCCATCGGGTTCAGATCCGCCCGCTGCAGGTTCTCGACGATCGTGATCTCCATCGCCTGCTCGTCCGACACCTGCCGCAGAATCGCCGGGATCGTCTTCTTCCCCGCCTTCTGCGAGGCCCGCCACCGCCGCTCCCCGGCAATCAGCTGGAAGCGCCCGTTCGCCAGCGGTCGCACCAGAATCGGCTGCACCACTCCGTTCGCCGTAATCGACGCCGCCAGCTCCTCTAGCTCCACCTCGTTCATGTGCGTCCGCGTCTGGAACGGGTTGCGGTCCACCATCTCCACGGGAATCTCCCGTGGCTTGCCGCCCTCCGGTTCCAGCGCCGCAGCAGGCGCAGCCGCCCCCTGCACACGCGGCAATAGTGAATCGAGGCCCTTACCCAGGGCGCGCCGTTTGGTATCCGTAGCAGCAGTGGTCATCGTGTTCAATCCTTACTCCCGGTCGTCTGCCGGGCGTCGCGCTCAAAAGATCCATAAAAGTGCATTGAAACGGTAGAGCCGGTCCACTCGGCCCTCAATGATAGGGCCAGAAGCGAACCTCCGCCTTCGGTCGTGCCGAGGCGGCCGCCTTCCGCTGCGCCCCAAGGGGGCTCTCCATCTTGTTCCGCGCCAGATACTCCCCGGCCAGCTCGAAGTACGCCTCAGTGCCGCGCGATTTGCTGTCGTAGAGCGCCACCGGCTTGCCGTGACTTGGCGCCTCCGCCAGCCGCACATTGCGCGGAATCACCGTCTTGAACAGCCGCTCCTTGAAATACTCCCGCAGCGTCTCCGTCACCTGCTGGGCCAGGTTGGTGCGGTCGTCATACATGGTCAGCAGCACGCCTTCAATCTGAATCTCCGGGTTGAAGGCGTTCCGCACGCGCTCCAGCGTCGAAATCAGCTCCGAGACACCCTCCAGGGCGAAATACTCGGCCTGCATAGGCACAATCAGCGAACCAGCCGCGACTAAAACATTCAAAGTCAGCAGGTCCAGCGCGGGCGGGCAGTCCAGCACAATCAGGTCATACTTGGACTGAACCGGTTTCAGCGCCTCGCGCAGGCGCGTCGCACGGTCTTCCTGGGCAGTCAGCTCCACGTTGGCCCCGGTCAGGTTCTTTGATCCCGGCAGAATCCATAAATGGTCGATCTCCGTGGGCAGAATCACCTGTTCCGCCTCGGCGTTGCCCACCAGCACGTCATAGATAGAATGGCGATTATCGTCCCGCTGCAATCCGAGGCCGGAAGAGGCGTTGGCCTGGGGATCACAGTCGACTAAAAGGACTTTCAGGCCCTCAAGGGCGAGGCAGGCGGCCAGATTGATTGCGGTCGTAGTCTTGCCAACCCCGCCCTTCTGGTTGACAACGCCGAGAATCTTGCTCATGGAGAATCAGGGTATAGCGCACAGGGTCTCCCGTGCAGGAGATTGGCCTGTGGAGAAGTTTCGCTTTCTGTGGAAAGCGTCCGGGAGCCGAGTTTGCGCGGCCAGCCAAGTGCTTGACCATCTTGCGCTTGCAAGCTCTGCAGAAAGGGACGATAGGTGACGACGATTTCCGCTGATCGGTGGAAAACTTTTCGAGTTTCAGGGGAGAATGGGGCCTATGTTCCACGTGGAACATTGGACTTTGCTGTGGAGATAGAGGTAGGGATGTTCCACGTGGAACACCCCTACCCCCCCCTCATCCTTTGCGGGCAGCCAGCGCCAGGATCCGCTCCACGGAGCCGGGCAAGGGTACAGGCGCGGCCCACGTAAATCCATCCCCGGCAGCGGCGCAGACCGCGTCGATCTCTGAGCGTGTGGTCAAGAGTGCGAGCCAGCCGCCGGTTTGCACAAGGGCTGCCGCCGCCCGGACCGCCTGTTCCATCCGGTCCACCGCGCGCAGGGTTACGCAATCGAATCGCTGTCCCAGATCTTCAGCCCGACCCGCATGCACTCTGGTCGAAAGTCCAAGGGTTCGGACAGCCTCCTGCAGGAAGGCGGCCTTTTTGCCCTGGGATTCGGCCAGGGTCACGGCAATCTCCGGGCGGCAGATGGCGATGGGCAGGCCTGGAAAGCCTGCACCGGAGCCGAAGTCGAGCAGGGTGGCTATTTCATGCGGCAGGGCCCGAGCGCAGGCGATGGATTCGACGAAGTGGCGGGAGAGGATGCCCTCTTCGGTGCGGATGGCGGTAAGGTTGACGCGGGCATTCCAGCGGAGGAGCAGAGCAAGATAATTTTCGAACGGGCGGGTCTGCTCCGGTGTGAGCGGCGACTGACCCGCAGCAGCGAGAAGCTGGCCCAGCCGCTCGCCCGGGGGAAGGGAGAACGAACCGGCTATGGTCATGGGCGGGAGATCGTGGAGGCCACGACCGACTCCTCGACCGGCCGGGGCTTCCAGGACTCGGCAGCGTGAATGAAGGCGGCGAAGAGGCTGCGCGAGAAGGCGCTGCTCACATAGGTGCGCTCGGGGTGCCACTGCACGGCCACGACGAAGTGATCAGGAGAGTCGAGCTCGACGGCTTCGACGACGCCGTCGGCGGGTGAAACGGCGGCGGCGCAGAGGGGTGCTCCGACCTGGTGAATCGCCTGGTGGTGGCTGGAGTTGACCTGCGGCTCGGTGGGTTCACCGGCGGGCAGAAGGTGGGCAAGCCGGGAACCGGGTTTGATGCGAACCGGGTGAGCCTCGGCAACATGGCGTCCGGGGCTGTGGTTGACGGTGGCGCCGACCTGCGTGGGCAGGTCCTGATACAGGGAGCCGTTGCACCAGACATTGAGAGTCTGTGCGCCGTGGCAGATAGCGAGGATGGGCTTGTGGAGGCTGAAGGCGTCCTGAATCAGGAGTTCGTCCACGGCGGTGCGGGCGGGGTCGGCAGGGCCGCAGGAGGGTATGCGATCTTCGCCAAATCTTTGCGGGTCCACGTCGTAGCGGCTGCCGGGCAGGAGGATGCCCTGGACGCCGGTGAGCAGGCGGGCGACACGATCCTGCCGCTCATGGAGAGGGACGACGATGGGGGTGGCGCCAGCGGACTGGAGCGCGGCGAGATAGGGCGGCAGCGAGCGCTGGTTGTACTCGGTGTCTGCGCTGGTGGGTTCGGGAATGGCGATGCGGACGGTCATCAAGGAAACAGTGTACGGCAGAAAGTGGCTCAGGTAGAGCCTATTTACTATTTAGTAAATATATGGGCGATGCGATGGTCTTTGGATTCTCGGACTCCGCTGTCACAGGGGTGGGGTTTGTGGTTTCCCAACTATGGCAGCAGCTCGGCGGACGCGCTTGGATGGACGCCCGGGGGTGAGTGGTGAGTGTTCTTTCCCTGGTCCCCGGCGGCGAGGGATCGGGGGCACCCGGTGTGATACGCTTCGCGTTGATGATGAGGCGCCCGGC
>JAGWML010000180.1 GCA_028873155.1 Acidobacteriota bacterium | reverse complement strand
CGTGGCCGAGGTTCACATCCTCGAAGACATGCAGGCGATCCTCACGCCGGCCGAGTTTCTGCGGGAGATGCCAATTCGCCGATGGATGAACGGGCTGACTCTGGAACAGCGTCGGGCGGCGCAGTCGCTGCGCATTCCCGAGGGGGACCAACAGGACTATGGAGTCAGGGCCCTGTCATCGGGGGAGGCAAGCTGTGAATGAATTTCAGCAGATTGTGCCGGGAGTACTTGTTCACAAGTACGATCTCGACGCCCGGTTCACGAGAGGGTCTCTCGAGGGTCTTGCGGCCGGCGCGCGCGATGCGGTTTGGCAGCACCTCGATATTTTTGGGTCGACCGATATCATCCGCGTCTGCGTTGGCGGCAATCGGAAGAACAGCCTGGACCAGGCGCTGGAACTCATGACGGGAGAGTCCGGTCCAAACTGTGGGGTCGTCGCTCCTTCACCCGCGCTCCTGCAGACGTTGCAGACGGCTCGCCGCCGAAATTTGCCGGCCAGCGAGAACTCCGTATGGGAGTGCACCTGCGCGGTGTACTGCGATCAGGCGCACGGCGAGGGTCGAATCGAGCTGCGCATTCTGAAACCGACCTTCCATGAAATGGCGGTCGTGACGGCGTAACTCGAGCAACCGGCGTAACGCCCGGAGCGAGTCACTCGCGGGCTGCCCCCAAATTGATGTCGGCGTTGATCCAGCCTTCTTTCCAGGGATCGGTGCGGCTCTCGTCGAAGTCGATGCCATTGACGCGCGCATCGCCTCCGGCATCGAAGAGGGTAAACCAAGATTCCCCGTAGTCGTCGGTCCTGCCCGTCGTAACAACTCGATTGTGCCGGGCCGACTCTTGGAAATTGGTGTCTGCGTCCTCCCAGCCGCATTGCCAGGAATGCGACGCGGTTTCAGAGGCGGGAATCTCCGCCAGCCGCGCCCGGAATCCGGCGGCGTAATCGGCGCCGTTCCATGTCGCAAGTCCGGGATGAATCTTAACCGGCATCGCTGATCCTTTCGCGCTGTCCCGTGCAATTCGCGCGGTTACAAAAAATGACTGCGGCTTGACCGCCAACGAGAGAATCTTTGCAAACCATCCTATCCGATCGGATGGGGGGCGAGTCCACGGCGATTCTCGTGGGCCGACTGGAGGACGCATCCGTCCCGCCCTGCCAGCCTCATGAACTCATTGTAATTATTACTGCTCAAACCGGGGACGAATACGCAGACACTCGAGAGCTGGTTGAGATGCATGCACACCATTTACCCTGGTTGACCACGGCCGCGCTTATGCATCAATCCACGCTCAGGCCTTCATTTGGGAAATCGCGGTCTCTCCATAGGTCGTACTCTTCAGGAGAGATAAGTGTGTGATCCCCGTGCTCGGCTGCCATCTTGTAAAAGAAGGGATACATCGGATCGAGGCTCTGGAGAATGATTCGGATCCCCTTGCTGCGCTCGGCGGCCGTCCATGAGGCAAATTGCGCGGCTCGCGTCTCAGCGTTTTCCTCTACATAAGCGTGACCGGTGCTCATGCGATACCAGAGAGTTTCGACTTCGGAAGCTGACTGTCTGAATTGAGCCCGTATAGCGCTCTCCAATACCCATTCGAGTTCGAACGTCACCGCCTGGTGGAGCTTGTTGCTGTCCATGAACCCAAGCCCATCCCGCAACTGCCGGCTCTGAACGAGAATTGTGGGCCAAAGGATGCCGACTCCGTAACGAGTGGCAACTCGGGTCCGAGCCCCTTTCTCAGAACGACCCTCCTGCTGCGCAGGGTAGATTTTTCGCTGGCCCTCGTACGCCTTGCGCAGATCGTAGGCTAGACCCAGGAAAAACCCCTCTTTGTTCCTGATCGTGACGGATTTCTCGTTGACTTCGGAGATGACTTCGTGCAACTGCTTCAGGGTGTTCTCGTCACCGATCAACCGTATGCCTTCGCAGCGTGGCAAAAGTTCGTATTGCAGCATAGCTTATTTACCTTTCCGTCGGGTTCCTTCGGTCGCGCCCATCGCTTGCCCGTCAGTTTCGGGCGCGTCTTGGGACGCAGACTCATGCCGGAACCATGATATTGCCTTGCGGACGAGCCGAATTGGCACGCCGGCTCGATAGCGAGGGTCGCTGTTTGCGGCATGTAACCCATGTCGGATTCGCACTCCCAAAGGAGGCCAACCTGGCCCAGGAGGACTTTCGAGATGGACTTTGTCTTCCATGATGGCGGTCGTGCGGCTGCGGGTTACAAGGGCAAGACTGGAGACTGTGTCACCCGGTCGATCGCGATCGCAACAGGCAAACCCTATCAGGAGGTTTATGAGGCGATCAATCGGCTTGCGCAGGCAGAACGTAGCGGCAGACGTAAGAGGAAGCGATCGAACAGTCGCACAGGCGTCTATCGCAAGACTTACCAGCATTATCTCGAATCGCAGGGCTGGCGATGGACCTCAACCATGTCGATTGGCTCGGGATGCCGGGTTCACCTCAAGGCCGATGAGCTTCCGCAAGGGCCGTTGCTGGTCAAGGTCTCAAGGCATCTCACCGCAGTGATCGACGGTGTTCTCTACGACACCCACAACTGCTCGCGCGGCGGAACGCGCTGCGTGTACGGCTACTTTTCGCGGTCATAAGTCAAGCATGACGCCAGTTTGAAGGAAGCCTTCAGAATCATTCATTTCTCAAACACCAAACCCCCGAGGAAATCCATGAAACCATCGAAGCTCTATGAGGCGCTTCATGCGCTGATCGGCGAACGTGTGCCTCTGCATATCTGGGGCGCATGCGGTGTAGGCAAGTCGCAGATCGTTTCCCAAGTTGCCAGCGATCTTGAATACGACTTTCTCGATATCCGGGCGGTCCAACTCGATCCAGTCGATCTCCGCGGCCTGCCCCGTATCGCAGCGGATCAGACCGAGTGGGTGCCGCCGAAGTTTCTCCCGACTTCCGGGAAGGGCATTCTATTTCTCGATGAGCTGACTTCGGCGCCGCAGATGACGCAGGCCGGCTGCTATCAACTCGTCCTCGACCGCAAACTTGGCGAATACGTGCTCCCCGAAGGTTGGGTCGTCATCGCCGCCGGTAACCCGGCATCGGAGCGCGGCGTGCATTTCGCCATGCCGCGGCCCTTGCGCAACCGATTCGTGCATCTGGAGCTCGAACCGGATTTGGCCGATTGGTGCCGGTGGGCAGTCAAGGCTCAGGTTCGTCCCGAGATCATCGCATTCCTGCGCTTCAAGCCGGAACTGCTGCACACGGCCGACGCGACATCTGACGCCAACGCCTGGCCGACTCCCCGCTCCTGGGAGATGGCCTCACAGGTGCTTTGCGGGGTCGCCCGCCGCCGGAAGACACAGCTTCTCTCGGGAACCAACGAGTTCGAGGCGCAACTCCTTGATGGGACGGTAGGACCAGGAGCGGCCTCGGAGCTCGTGGGGTTCCTGCGTCTGTTTCGCGAGTTGCCGTCTGTCGACGAAATCCTTCTCAACCCCGCCACAGCTCCGGTTCCGACGGACCCGTCGGCGCAGATCGCCATCGCCACTGCTCTCGGACGTGTGCTGACCGACAGCTCGGTCGGGAGAGGGATCACCTACCTCGACCGGATGCCAACCGAGATGCGCGTGATGGCCATTCGCGATGCGGCAGCTCGGGACACCGCCATCACCCACACGCCGGAATTCGTGCGCTTCGGAGTGGAATACCGGGGAGTCATTCAATGATCACAGAAAAGGCAATGCTCGCCGCCGTCCACATCAGCATCTGGACGGCCGTCAAACACGACCGCAAGGTCAGCCGTGATGTCGCCGATCAACACGGAGCACATCAGGGCGCCGGTCGCTACAACAAGCAGCTCTTGCGCGGTGCCGACAAGCTGGAAGAACTGCGCACCCTCGCCGGACAGATACGGCAATACTTCTACAAGGTCACGCTTCCCTGGTCCGACGAGGGCTTCCGGCTCCTGCCGGCGAATTTCTACTTCGAACTCATGGCGCGCATGCGCGAATTCGAGGCGGCTTTCGAACAGGGTGTGGAGAGCTTTCTTCGCATCTATCCGCAATACATCGAGCAGGTAAAACCGGAGTTGAACGGACTCTTTCGGGAGGAAGACTACCCGGCCGCCGAGAAGTTGCGAACGAAGTTCGGCGTCAAGGTCGAGGTTCTGCCCATCCCGTCCGGCGCGGACTTCCGAGTTCAGATGTCGGCCGAAGAACAGGCGCGCGTCTCGCGAGAGATCGACGCCAATGTACGTGAATCCCTGACGCGCGGAACCGAAGACCTGTGGAAGCGGCTCCGCGAAGTGGTCGCCCATATGGTGGACCGGCTCAATGAACCGGAGTCGCGCTTTCATGGCTCGCTGGTTACGAATGTTCTCGATCTCGTGGAGATATTGCCACGGCTCAATGTCAACGGTGACGGAGACCTCAACCGCTTTGCCGACCAGATCAAACAGCGGCTCTGCAACTACTCCGCGCAAGACCTTAAGAAACACGACCTCTTGCGTGTCACGACTGCAGCCGACGCCGCGAATATCGTCGCGGAGATGGATGGCGTTCTGCGTAGCCGTGAAGCAGAACCCGTGCCGGAGCCGACCTCTGACGAAATCTTCACCCGCATGTCCGCGTTCATGGAGGCGCCCGCTGCGGCATGAGACATGAAACACCGACCTCGCTTCGCATCCAGAAGGCGCGAACCGCTTTGGTGCTCGATCATCCCTTCTTCGGCTCGCTTCTGTTTCGTTTGAAGGGGCGTGAAAGCCGGTCGATCAAGACGATGGCGACCGACGGAGTGTCGCTCTACTGGAACCCTGAGTTTGTTAAAACGCTCAACGCGGCAACGCTGGCCGGAACCCTGGCCCACGAAGTCATGCATCCGGCCCTTCATCATCATGTGCGGCGCTCGGGGCGCGATCCAAAACGATGGAACATAGCCTGCGACTACGCGATCAATCCCCTGCTCGTCGATGCCGGACTCAACCTCCCCGAAGGAGTCCTTCTCGATAACCGCTATCGCGGGATGAGCGCCGAGCAGATTTACAACCTTCTTGAAACGGAATCCGAATCGGATCAAGGCTCCGACGACGAAGAGGAGAAGCCGGAATCTGGCGGGAATGGAGCCATGGGTGAATCGTCGCGTGAAGGCGACTCAGGCGAACCGTCTGCTCCTGAAACCGAAGGCGGCATCGGCCAGGTCCTCGATGCACCTCTTCCGGACAATGCAACTCCAACGATTGAGGAGCAAGTACGGGAGTGGGATGTCGCTGTGAGCCAGGCAACGGCCGTTGCCCGGCAGGCCGGCAAAGTTCCGGTGGGCCTCGAGCGAACTCTGGAGGGGGCGGCGGAAGCTGCGCTCAACTGGCGCGAACTGCTGCGCAGGGTGTGGTCGGATACGATTCCGGCGGACTATAGCTGGTTGCGGCCCAACCGCCGCTACCTATGGACGGGTCTCTACCTGCCGGGAGTTGTACGCGAGGGCGCGGGTGAAGTCGCAATCGCCGTCGACTGCTCCGGCTCGGTGAGCGCGCGGCAGTTGCGGCTCTTTGAGGCTGAGGCGCGCTCGATTCTCGAAGGCCAGCGCCCGGAGCGCGTCTACGTTCTCTACTTCGACGCCGTGGTCCACAAGGTCGAGACCTACGAAGCCGGCCAGCGCATCGACCTTAATCCCGTGGGCGGAGGCGGCACTGAGTTCGGCCCGTGCTTCGAATGGCTCAACGAGCGCGGCATCCAGCCGCAGAGCCTGGTCTTTCTCACGGACCTTTACGGATCATTCCCGCCGTCAGCTCCAGCCTATCCAGTGTTGTGGGCTTCGACAGGAGGGCGCAAAGCGCCGTTCGGCCAGGTAATCCCCATGCAGGCGGCTTGATCCACGTAAGCGCACAAGGGCTTGCGACATATCCCAGGGTCGCACCTCGAAGTGTGCAGTTGCCAAATCAAACTCTGACCGCTTGAGGAAAGGAGGTTGTCGGTGGATCGGACATATCGCATTTTCACGGACGGCTCCGCTATCGGTAATCCGGGTCCGGGCGGATGGGGGGCGGTGCTGACGCATGGGAACCGGTATTGGGAGATTTCCGGCGCACATCCGTGGACGACGATTTCGGAAATGGAACTTGTTGCTGCGACCCAGGCGCTCCGGTCGCTCCCAAGGCGGGCGCGGGTCGAGCTGCATTCGGATTCCGAATACCTGATCTACGGGATGCGCGTCTTTGTCTTCCACTGGCGACGCCACGGCTGGAGGAACCGGCGCGGGACGCAGTTGCAGCACCGCGAACTGTGGGTTGAGCTGCTTGCCCT
>JAGWML010000179.1 GCA_028873155.1 Acidobacteriota bacterium | reverse complement strand
ACCTTGTCAATCTGCTCGGCGCCCAGCAGCTCATCGTGCACTCCGGGCTCCTCGCGCGAGCCATACAGCGCCTTCGCCAGCGAGCGATACAGAATGTCGTTGATGAGCGTGCTTTTGCCGCTGCCGCTCACGCCCGTCACCACCGTCATTACGCCCAGAGGCAGGCGGATCGTCAGGTCCTGCAGGTTGTGCTCGCGCGCGCCGGTCACGGTGAGCCACTTGCCGCTCAGTTTGCGCGGCGCTTCACGTTGCAGGATGCTGGCTGTACCCGCAAGATACCGGCCCGTCAGCGACTCCGGACAGGCCATAATCTGCTCCGGCGTGCCCTCGGCCACCACATGCCCACCCAGCCGTCCCGCGCCGGGTCCAAGGTCCAGCACGTAGTCTGCGTGGCGAATCGTGTCTTCGTCGTGCTCCACCACCAGCACCGTGTTGCCGAGGTCGCGCAGGCGGACAAGGGACTCAATCAGCCGCATATTGTCGCGCTGGTGCAGCCCGATGGAAGGCTCGTCGAGCACATAGAGCACGCCGCGCAGGCGCGAGCCAATCTGCGTGGCGAGGCGGATGCGCTGGCCCTCGCCGCCGGAGAGTGTCGCCGCGTTGCGGTCCAGCGAGAGATAGTTCAGCCCCACCGCACACAGGAACTCCAGCCGCTCGGCAATCTCGTGCCGCACGCGTTCAGCAATCAGCGCCTCGCGCTCGGTGAATCGCAGATTGATGGCAGCGGAGAGCGCCCGGTGCAGCGGCAGCGCCGTAAAGTCGGCAATCGACAGGCCGCCGACCTTCACCGCGAGCGACTCCGGACGCAGGCGCTTGCCGCGACACACAGGGCACGGCGTCGCCGACATGAAGCTCATCATGTACTCGCGATAGCCGTCGCTGTGCGCCTCTTCCACGCTGTCGCGCAGGTACGCGAGGATGCCGTGAAAGCCAGTGCGCGGCCCTTCGCCCTTGGGCGGGCCATAGACCAGAACGTGCTGCTGCTTTGCCGGCAGGTCCTCGAATGGCGTTTTCAGGTCGATCTTGTAGCGGTCTGCTGCCAATTGGATCAGCTTGAGCAGGTACTGCGAGGCGGAGCCGGGTCCCAGCCCGCCGTCGAGCAGCGGCTTCGACCAGTCGGTGATGACCTTTGCCGGATCGAAGTCGTAGAGCGAGCCCAGCCCATGGCACTCCGGACACGCGCCAAAGGTCGAGTTGAAGCTGAAGCTGCGCGGCTCCAGCCTGGGCACGTCCAGGCCGCAGTCCGGGCAGGCCATCGACGAGGAAAACAACTGCTCCTCGCCATTCGCGGCCGCCACCAGCATCAGTCCGTTGGCCAGTTGCAGCGCCTTGCTGACGGCGGCTTCCAGGCGCTTCTCAGCCGCCGCCTTGCCGGCCGCGTCGTTCTTCAGCAGCACACGGTCAATGATGGCCTCGATGGTGTGGTTCTTGCGCTTGTCCAGCGCTGGAGGGTCGGCGAGGTCCGCAAGCGCGCCGTCCACCCGCGCGCGAAAGCCCTGCTGGTCCAGCTCGTCAAGCAGTTCTTTGAATTCGCCCTTGCGCCCGCGTACCACCGGGGCCATCACGGTGACGCGCTCGCCCGCGCTCATCTGCAGGATGCGCTGCACGATCTGGTCCGCTGTCTGCCGCGCGATGGGCCGCCCGCAGTTGGGGCAGTGCGGCGTGCCCACAGAGGCGTAGAGCAGACGCAGGTAGTCGTAGATTTCGGTAATCGTCCCGACCGTTGAGCGCGGGCTGCGGCTGGTGGTTTTCTGCTCGATGGAGATGGCCGGACTAAGCCCCTCGATGGAGTCCACATCGGGCCGCTCGATCTGATCGAGAAACTGCCGCGCGTAGGCGGAGAGCGTTTCGACGTAGCGCCGCTGCCCCTCAGCATAGATCGTGTCGAAGGCCAGCGAGCTCTTGCCCGAGCCCGAGAGCCCCGTGACTACGGTGAGGGTGTTGCGCGGAATGCGCACGCTGATGTCGCGCAGATTGTGCTGACGCGCCCCGCGCACCGAGATGTGAGTGATCGACATAGCCAGAGTTCGTGGGTGCGGCGGGAGCTTCCGGGTTTGGGCAACAGGCCCATTTCCGATGTGGGTGTCTCTGGAGGTATTCTATTGGTCAACAGAAATAGGGGTCAACGCGCTGGAAATTCTGCGAGAATCGGTGCAACGATTCTGCAGCCGCGTGAACCTTTCAAGGCCGCAGAGCCACTTCTGGAATCTTTGGACGCCTTGGGTTTTTGCTTAGACAGGTGTTATGACAGACTGGTTGAATTTGCTGATGCTGGCATGTGCATCCGTGGGCGCAATGGCGTTCGGCGTTCTCACCGCATATGCGCTCTTCCGCGGCTGCTTTGCGCTGATGCGCCCCTACCGTCGCCAGTCGCAGGTGAAAGCCAGCCGTCAGCCCGCCAACGTGCTCTGATCCGCGGCTGAGTCACTCCACTTTCGATCCCTTGCAACCAGGCTTTCTGGCGTGTGCGCGAATCTGACCTGGCGACGGCCTTCGTCATTGTCCAGACTTTGTCCGGGCGCTGCGTTTACTGGTTCTGCGGCGGCGCACCCTGCTCAGGCGGATTCGGCACCTGCCTCATCTGCTGCAAAATCTGCTGTGGAGTGCGTGGCGGTCCATTCGGCTGGCCCATTGCGTTGGGTGGCGCGTTGGGCGGAGGAACGGGGGTCTGCGGCTCCTCCGGTTCGGGTTCGCCAGGCTCCTCGTCGGCGCTGCCGGCCGACGCCACAGTTGCCCCAGACGCTGCGGCTCTGCCTCCGCCACGCGGTGTCAGCAGCACCTGCATCGGCGTCCGGGAGTCTTCGCTGCCGAGCACCATGATGTTGTACCCCGTGCCTTGCAGCAACTGCGTGAGCACATCCCGCGCCGGAGCAGGTCCGTAGGTGCCAAAGACGCGCTCATCGCGGTTCAGCCCCACGACCTTCGCGCCCGTTGCAGTGGAAACGTCGCTCATGATCTGCATCAGGCTGGAATTGGCGGCCTCAATCCTCAGGCCGTGGCTATCCCAGGCGATCTTCGCGGGTTGAGGCTTGTCGTTCACCGGCCAGTTTGGCATAGGCGGAGGGGCAGGCGCGGCCGGCGCCGGAGCCGGGACGGCAGCATTCTTCGCTTTGGATTTCTTGTGCGCATGCACGCGCTTTGCGGGCGCGGCATTCGATGTGTTGGGAACGGATGACGCCGCGGGCGAGGATGGGGACGAAGCGGTCTGAGCGGCCAGGCTCGCCGTCAGTGCACAGCAGCAGAGCACGGCGCAGAGGCCTGGCGTCAGCAACAGCCGCCGAAGGAGCCCGGCAGAGACACGCGGATCGATCGATAGACGCATTCCGTCCTGCCTCCTGCAGCGGATGGGCCTGTCAGAGCCCAATCCGGTGGCATCACTGTACTAGACTAACAGTGGCCCGTGGACGCTCGCCCCGAGCGGATTGACCGGGCGACGGAGGACCATGCCGGGAATGCGCCAGTGCTGGAAAGTGTGGATTGGGGTGGTGGTTCTCGCCGCGCCCGTGGCGAGCCATGCCGCCAGTTGCGCCACGCAGGCGGCGCTCTCTGCGCAGGAGCGCAACGCGCTGGCCGCCGTTGGAATGCAGTTTGCGCAGGCCGTGGTGCGGCAGGATGAGGGCACGCTCCAGGCGGCCCTGCTGCCTGCTGTGCAGCAGGACTGGCCCGGAATGAAGGCGGCAGTCGAGGACGGAGCCGCCATTGTCAAAGGCGGCCAGGCGCAGCTTCGCGCGTTGTATGTCCTCGACAACTCGTCGGCGAAGGCGGTCGCGGATCAGGAGTTCTTCTGTTCGAATGTTTCCAGCACGCTGACCGTTACCATCACCATGCGCGCGCTGCCGCCCGGCCGTTACGCCGTGGTGCTGGCCGATGCGGCAGGTTCCGCACTCGGCGGTCAAATGGGCTTTGTGCTGGTGTGGGATGCCACCGGAGCGACACCGGTGTGGAAGCTCGGCGGCCTCTCGCTGCGGCAGGGCGTTGTTGATGGGCATGACGGCGTATGGTACTGGACCCACGCTCGCGTGCTCGCCGCCGGCCCACACACATGGAGTGCCTGGTACACCTACGAGATGGCGCGCGCTCTTCTGTTGCCGGTCGACTTTCTCTCGTCGAACAACATGGATAAGCTGTTGCAGGAGCAGGGCCGCATCCTGAATTCGCCGGCGAGCGCGTTCCCCTACTCGCTCAAGGACGGCCCGCGCCTCTGGGCGGTGGAGGGCATCCGCGTCGACACCTCGCTGCACGAGGCGGACCTCGGCATCACCTATGAATCGATTGGTGTGACCGACCCTTCTGCCCAGCGAACCGAGGCCATTGCCGTGATGAGCGCGCTGCTCAAGTCGCACCCCGGCCTGCGCGAGAACTTCCATGGCCTGTGGGCCTACGCCAGCATCAACGGAAAGATTACGCCCATCATCGAGCTGCCGATGGGGCAGATTCCGTAGTGCGAGGGACAAGGGACTGAGGGACCAGAGCCTGTCCGACGAGGATTCGTGCAGGTCCTCAGCAAGATTGTGCTGCCTGGCACATCCGCATATGCAAAAGGAGACGCAACATGGAAACGCTCATTGACCTGCGATCCGACACCGTGACACGGCCTACGCCGGAGATGCGCGCAGCCATGGCCGCCGCCGAGGTCGGCGACGATGTCTACGGCGAAGATCCGACGGTGAATCTGCTGGAAAAACGCGCGGCGGAGAACTTTGGCCGCGAAGCCGCGCTCTTTGTGCCTACCGGCACCATGGGCAATCAGATCGCCATCCGCGTGCACACGCAGCCGGGCCAGGAAGTGATCTGCGAAGCACGCGCGCACATCCTCGACTGGGAGATGGCCACGGCTGCCGCGTTCTCCGGCTGCCTGCTGCGGACCGTGACGACGAAGCGCGGCACGCTGACGTGGCAGGAGATCGAGCCGCTCGTCCATGAGCGCAGCACCTTCCGCGCCGCTACGGGCCTCATCGAAATCGAAAACACCGCTAACATGGCCGGCGGCCGCATCACGCCTCTTGCTGCCATGGAAGAGATTTGGACCGGCGCAAAAGAGCGCGGCCTGCCGGTACACCTCGACGGCGCGCGCATCTTCAACGCGGCCGCTGCACTCGGTGTGGAAGTCAAGACGCTCACGCGCGGCTTTGACACGGTGATGTTCTGCCTCTCGAAGGGGCTGTGCGCGCCGGTTGGGTCCATGCTGGTCGGATCGCAGCAGGTCATCGACAGCGCTCGCATCGTGCGCAAAGCGCTCGGCGGTGGCATGCGCCAGGCGGGCGTTCTGGCCGCGGCGGGACTGATTGCGCTGGAGCAGATGCCTGCCCGCCTGCATGAAGACCACGCCAACGCGCGGCTGCTGGCCGAGGCGCTGGCGACACTGGAAGGCGTTGCGATCGACCCGAAGACCGTCGAGACGAACATCGTCATCTTCCGGCTTACGGGCAAGGTGACCGCAGCGCAGATGGTAGCCGCGCTCAAAACTCGCGGCATCCTCGCCAGCGCCGTTGGCCCCGATGCAATCCGCCTGGTGACGCACCACGACGTGGATCGCGCCGCATGCCTTAAGGCTGTGGATGCACTCACGGAGATCCTGGAGACTCCGGCACACGCTCACTGATGCAGACGCCGCAATGCCTGCTTGCGCCCCTCGCACGAGCGGGATAGACTCAACGGCGATGCGCTGCTTTGCGACCGCTTGAAGGCCGCAGCGCAGGTGTGCCGGAGGAATGAAAGTGCGAGTTGGCCTGTTCACACGCGAGTACCCGCCGCAGGTCTATGGCGGCGCAGGAGTGCACGTCGATTATCTGAGCCGCGAGCTCGCCAGAGAGATTGAAGTTGAGGTCCATTGCTGGGGTCCGCAGCACGCCGACCACGGCAACCTGCACGTGCGCGGCGCCGAGCCGTGGCCTGAGATCACCAACGGGACGGAAGGCAAATTCAAAGGCGCGCTCGAAGCGCTGAGCCTGAATCTCACGCAGGTAAAGGCACTCGCAGGCGTGGATGTCGTCCACACGCATACCTGGTACGTCTCTATGGCGGGCTTCCTTGCCAAGAAGCTCTACGGTGTGCCGTTCGTACTGACCACGCATTCGCTGGAACCGCTGCGCGCATGGAAGGCCGAGCAGCTCGGCAGCGGCTACGCGATGAGCTCGTGGATGGAGCGCACCGCGATGCTGGACGCCGACGCCATTATTGCTGTTTCGCAGGGGACCAAGGCTGATATTCAACGCGCGTATCCCGATGTGGACCCAGCGCGCATTCACGTCATCTACAACGGAAT
>JAGWML010000178.1 GCA_028873155.1 Acidobacteriota bacterium | reverse complement strand
TAAAATATCCTCCCTATTTCTGACTAGGCTGGCCAAGGATCATTTTATTAAGTGGGCTGAATCTGTGCACTCGGTCGTATGTCAACTGACCTTCAATCGACTGTTGTTTGTAATCTAGCGCCGCAAAGCCTTATTTCATTCACTGTCTCATGGAGTGTGCAGCGCTTCACAGCACGCGGGCGAGCCAGTGGCCGGTGTGGGAGTGGAGGCTGGCGGCGATCTCTTCTGGGGTGCCTTCGGCAACGATCTGGCCGCCGCCGTCGCCGCCTTCAGGCCCTAGATCAATGACCCAATCGGCGCTCTTGATGACGTCGAGATTGTGCTCGATGACGATGAGCGAGCCGCCGCCGTCGATGAGCTTGCGGAAGGCCGTGAGCAGCTTGGAGACGTCGTCGAAGTGGAGGCCGGTGGTGGGCTCGTCGAGGATGTAGAGGACGCGGCTGGCCTGGGAGGGCCGGGCGTTGGCGTTGGCCGAGCGTACCTGGGCGAGATGGGCGGCGAGCTTGACGCGCTGGGCTTCTCCGCCGGAGAGCGTGGTGGCGGACTGGCCGAGGCGGAGATAACCGAGGCCGATTTCGTCGAGGACGGCGAGCTTCTCCAGCAGGCGGGTCTGGCCGGCGAAGAAGCGGAGCGCTTCCCTGACGGTCATCTGAAGGACTTCGTGAATATTTTTGCCCTTGTACTGGACGTCGAGGATACGGGGCTGGTAGCGGGTGCCGTTGCAGTCCTCGCAGGGGAGCTCGACGTCAGCGAGGAACTGCATTTCGACGGTGACGGTGCCGTCGCCCTCGCAGGTGTTGCAGCGGCCGCCGGGGACGTTGAAGGAGAAGTGGCCGGGCGTGAGCGAGAGGCGCTTGGCCTCAGGCTGCGCGGCGAAGAGTTCGCGGATGAGGTCGAAGGCCTTGATGTAGGTGACGGGGTTGGAGCGTGGCGTGCGGCCGATGGGGGTCTGGTCGACAAGCACTACATCGTTGAGCCGCTCGACGCCGGTGAGGGAGCGGTAGAGGCCGGTGGGGTCACCGCCGTCGGTCTGGCCGAGAGCGCGGGCCACGGCGCGGTAGAGCACCTGATGCACGAGCGTGGATTTGCCTGAGCCGGAGACGCCGGTGATGGCGACGAGCAGGCCGAGGGGGATTTCGACATCGAGGCCGCGGAGGTTGTTGCAGCGTGCGCCGCGGAGAACGAGCTTTTCGCGGCCGGGAGCGCGGCGGCGCGTGGGCACGGGGATGGAGATTTTGCCGGAGAGATAACGGCCCGTGAGCGAATTGGGATTGGCTTCGATTTCGGCGAGGTTCCCTTCCGCGAGGAGCTTGCCGCCGAACTCGCCCGCGCCGGGGCCGAGATCGAGCAGGTGGTCGGCGGAGCGGAGCACGTCGGCATCGTGCTCGACGACGAGGATGGTGTTGCCGAGGTCGCGCAGCTCTTCGAGGATGTGGATGAGCTTGGCGGTGTCGCGCGTGTGCAGGCCGATGGAGGGCTCGTCGAGGACGTAGAGCGCGCCGACGAGCTGCGAGCCGAGCGAGGTGGCAAGCTGGATGCGCTGCGCTTCGCCGCCGGAGAGCGTGCTGGCGAGGCGGTCGAGGGTGAGGTATTCGAGGCCCACGGCGTCAAGAAAGCTGAGGCGCTGCTGGACCTCGTGGAGGATCTGGCCGGCGATCTCCTGCTGCATGGGGGTGAGAGTGAGGGTGTTGAAGAACTCTTTGGCGCGAGCGATGGTGAGCGCGGCGGACTGGCAGATGTTGAGGCCGCTGAGGCGGACGGCGCGGGCCTCGGCGCGGAGGCGCTGGCCGCGGCAGTCGGGGCACTCGGCGTAGCCGCGGTATTTGCTGAGCATGACGCGGACGTGGAGCTTGTACTTCTTTCGCTCCATCTGCGCGAAGAAGCCGTGAACGCCTTCAAAGCTGCCTTTTCCGCGCAGGACGATCTCCTGTACGGATTCGGGAAGGTCGCGCCAGGGCACGTCGAGCGGGATGCCGAGTTCGGCGGCCTGCTTGCGGAGGTCGTTGAACCAGGGGCGGTATTTGGGGCGGGTCCAGGGGTCGATGGCGCCGTCGGCGAGGGTGAGGCCCTTGTCGGGGATGACGAGGTTGAGGTCGTAATCGATGGTGTTGCCGAAGCCCTGGCAGCGCGGGCAGGCGCCGAAGGGGTTGTTGAAGCTGAACAGGCGCGGCTCAGGCTCCCTGCCGGGACGGTGGCAGACGGTGCACTCATATTCGCCGGAGAAGCGGTGGCGCGCCCGCTCGGGAGTTTCCTCACGCGGTACCTCTTCAAAGATGACTTCGCTGGCTTCGCGGTAGGCGATTTCAGCGGCGTCGACGATGCGCGGGCGGTTGTCAGCGCTGACGACGATGCGGTCGAGCAGGACGAAGACCGGTAGGGTGAAGTCGAGGTCGAGGAGCGACTCTGGCGTGGAGAACTCGAAGATATGGCTGCGCTGGTAGAGGCGATTGAAGCCTGCGGCGCGAAGGTCATTCAGGCGGGCCTTGAGCGCATCAGAGATGGGGTCGGCGGTATCTACAGGCGGCTTGGCTGCGGCCTTGGCGGTTCGGCGCGTGGCGCGGGCCGGCTCGGGGGCCGGATGCTCGTCATGGCGGACGGGAAAGAGCGCCTGCAGGCGAGTTCCCTCACCCAGCGCAAGGATAGCGGCGGCGACTTCGTCGATGGAGTCGCGCTTGACGAGGCCGTCGCAGTGGACGCAGTGGACCTGACCGCAGCGCGCGTAGAGCAGCCGCATGTAGTCGTAAATTTCGGTGGCCGTGGCGACGGTGGAGCGGGGATTGCGGGTGGTGTTCTTCTGCTTAATGGCGATGGCGGGAGCGAGACCGTCGATCTCGTCCGCGTCGGGCTTCTCAATGCGCTCGAGGAACTGGCGGGCGTAGGCGGAGAGCGATTCGACGTAGCGGCGCTGGCCCTCTGCGTAAATGGTGTCGAACGCGAGCGAGGATTTGCCGGAGCCGGAGACGCCGCTGACGACGGTCAGCTTGCCGTGGGGAATCTCGCAGGAGAGGTTCTTCAGGTTGTGGGTCCGCGCATTGCGGATGATGATGGCGTCGTTCAAAGGGAAGGCACCGGATCAAAGTTGGCCAGTCGCGCCTGTGCGCGCAGAGCGGTTCAGGATGAGAACGGCCATTCTTCATTATAGGGGGAGATGCGAGGAGACAAAGGCCGGGCCCGGTCCTGCGCCGGTACACTGGTGATGAGGTAACGCGTGCGTCGTTTTGTTCTCGTTGTGTTGTGTCTCTTTGGTTGGGCGGCGATTCACGCCCAGAGGACAGTTCCACCCGCTGCTCAGTCCGCGACGAGCGCATCTGCGGCAGCGGAGCAGCCGGTTGCGCCGGAGGTTGCCGCGGCTGAAGCGGCCATTGTGAAGTCGGACTGGAAGACAGCGGAGACGCGGCTGGACACGTGGCTGGCCGGGCATCCCTCCGATGCGCGGGCGCTGTTTGACGCGGGCTATGTGGCCGATGCACAGAACCGTCTGGATGATGCCGTGAAGCTCTACCAGCGCGCGGTTGCGGCGGATCCCAAGTCGTTTGAGTCGCGCATCTCGCTTGGGCTGGCGCTGGCGCGGCAGGGCAAGCTGGCTGAGGCGCGACCGGAGCTGCTGGCGGCGACGACGCTGGATCCCGGCCTGGCGGGGCCGGCTGTGAAGGCGCGGGCGTGGCGCGCGCTGGCGCAGATTGATAAGGAGAACGATCCGAAGGCGGCGTCGGATGCGTTGTTGCAGGCGCTGAAGCTGACTCCGGAGACGCCGGAAGATACGCTGCTGGCGGCGCAGCTGGCGGAGTCCGCCGGGCAACTGGATGCAGCGGAGGCGGCGTACCGGCGGATACTGGCGGCTAATCCTAAGTCGAAGGAAGCCACGGACGGGCTGGCACACGTTTTGATGCTGCAAAAGAAATATGCCGAAGCGGAGACGGTAGTACGCAGTGCGCTGACGGCCTGGCCGGATGATCCATCGTTTACGGCGCAACTGGCCGGCGCGCTCGCCGCGCAGGACAAGGCAGAGGCGCTACCGTTGGTGCAGAAGCTGCATGCGGACCATCCCAACGATAAAGCTATCAGCCGGATGCTGGCCGACCTGCTCTACACAGCGGGCGACTCGGCCGGTTCCGATGCGCTGTACACAGAGCTGCTGAAACAGGACCCGTACGATGCCGGGATGTGGGTGGCGCACGGGCAGAACCTGACGCGGCTGACGAAGTACGATGGAGCCGCCGCGGCATTTGAGAAGGCGACGCAAATCAATCCTGCCGATGGAGATGCGTGGGCGGGGCTGGCCTTTGCGGCGATGAAGACGGGCCACCCCGAGGAGACGATCCACGCGCTTACGATGCGGTCAAAATCGCTGCCGGAGGTACCTGCAACGTACTTCCTTTGGGCGACGGCTTACGATACGCTGCATGACAAGGATCAAGCGGCAGCCTATTACCACCGCTTTCTGGATGCTGCCGCAGGCAAATTCCCGGATCAGGAATGGCAAGCGCGGCAACGCCTTGTACTTCTTGAAAAGAAACACTGAGAGAGATGTCCGGGAGCGATGTGAGTGATACCCGCTCTGTACAGAAGCGGGACCCAGACGGACACACGGATGGGCTCCAGTTCGATTTTCATTGCAAGGACGCCTAATTTCCCCTATAGTCACGGCCTGGGGTAAGCAGTTCTCCTTCTGGGAGGACAGCCGGTATTCCGCAGAAGCGGAGGTTCCTCATGCGATGCAAGTCTTCGTGCATGGTCCTCGTTCTTCTTGTTGGCTTGAGCGCTCAGGCTCGAGCCTACTCACCCAATGAGCGCCCACCGGACCAGGCCACGATTGCAGCGCTGGAAGCGCGCATCCAGGATGCGCCTCCCCGTGAGCAGTGCTTCCTGTATGCCGAGCTGATCCACCAGATGACGGAGTTCAGCATCAGCCAGTACACCGCTGGTCACTTTGAAGACGCGGCGGCGATGCTGACCAGGATCCGGCAGATTGCCCAGAAGCTGCACCTCTCCATGAACGACAACGACAAGCGGCTCAAGAACGCGGAGATCCTGCTGCGGCACACAGCCTTTCGTCTGAACGAAATGCTGCACGCCTCCAGCTATGAGGACCGGCCGCTGGTGGAGCAGACCCTGGCGCAGGTGAATCAGGTCGATTCCGAAGCAATGATGCAGGTCTTCAGGAAGTGAGCCTGGGCGAAAAGCAGCAAAGGCGGAACTGTATTGCGGTACTCCGGTCGGCCGGTGGGGCGATGGTCTGCCTGTTGCTGGCGAGTCAGGCTCTGGTCGCACAAAAGAATCAGCGGCAGACGCTGACTCCCGCTCAAGTGGAGGAGATTCGCGAAGCCGGAATTGACCCGGATGGACGCATTGGGCTCTACGTCAAATACCTGAACGAACACGTCGATACGATTCGCGATCTGTCAAAAGCAGGGCTTTCGCAGAGCCGTGTGCGCAAGATTGATGACGAGTTGCAAACAGTGGCCGCGCTGACCGATGAGTTGGGGTCGAATCTCGACCAGTACAGCTCACGCAAGGCAGATATTCGCAAGGCTCTGAAAAAGGTGAACGAAGACCTGCCCAAGTGGCAGGCGGCGGTCAAGGCACTGCCAGCCAATTCGGTCTTTGAGGTTTCTCGCGCTGATGCGCTGGAGAGCTGCCAGGACCTGACGAAGGATGCTGCTGAGATGCTGGCCGAGCAGACCGAATACTTCAAGGAGCACAAGGACCAGCGTGGGCAGGAGCGCGCCGAGCCGCAACAGTGACGGCCTGCACGCGCCTGCGGCGGACCCGCCCGTGCCGCTATGCTAGTCTCCATCTTGGTGACACCGGATTTCCTTTCCATTTTTCAGGAAGAGTACCGGGCGCTGCGACCGCGGGCGCCGATGCCTCCGTTTGCTGTGAGGTTCCGGCGATTCACCTCTCTGAACACAACAATTCGCCTGCGGGAAGGCCGCATCCTGGTGAGCCTGTCCGACCTGCTCGAGGGGGCACCGGAAAGCGTGATTCACGCGATTGCGCATATTCTGCTGGCGAAGCTCTATCGCAAGCCTGTGGACGCAGCGCAGAACTTACGATTCAAGCGGTTTGCCTCTTCGGCGTCTGTCGCACGGCAGACGGAGTTGATTCGTCACGCGCGCGGCAGCAAGCGGTACTTCGGACCACAAGGGCGCTTCTACAACCTCGAAGAGGTGTTCGACGCACTCAACATGCGTTTCTTCGGTGGCCTGCTGGGGCGGCCCGAGCTGACATGGAGCGAGAGTGCCGCCAAGCGCTCGCTGGGCCACTATGACGCAGCCCACAACACCATTGTGGTA